>JASGMW010000006.1 GCA_030156225.1 Methanofollis sp. | reverse complement strand
AGGCTCGCCAACGGCGAGATCATGGTGACGGAGATCTCGAGGAGGCAAAGGACGATCCTTGAGAAGTTGGGACTATGCGCTTAACTTTCGGGACGTCAGATCGCGAATAATAAATGAGTAATATCACTTCTGCCCGAACATGGATGTGACCGGATCGTCGGATGCCGCCGGTTCGATCGCTGAAAGACGCTTCATGATCTCGCGTTTTTTTGCATATTTCCGGAGTTCTGCAAGAACCAGGACACAATTCGTCCCGATTACCAGGAGGACGAGCAGGACACTCATCCAGAGCATTAAACCCTGCGCAGAAAGAAAAGCTGCCCAGAGAAGAGCGACCGAGGAGATCAGGTAAAAAAACACCCATGTCCTGAATTCGGGGAGATCCATATTGATCAAAGTCACACCATTGAATAAATAGGTTTTGATATATTTATGGATCAAAAAACAATCATTTTTCGATAAAACAGATTACAACAGGAATTTAGAGTGTATAAACCATAATGATGCATTTTTGAGCCAGGCAACCGGTCTCTTTCACCAGAGCAACACTCAAACAGTGCTGCATCTTTCCCTGAACAGCGATCGAACTAATACTATATACCCGGATCGCCCATGTGTATATCATGAACTCAGGCGATCTCCTGAGCTTTGCGGCGGCGATCGGGTTCGTCTTAGTCCTCGTCTGTATCGTGCATCCGCCATGGGCTGCCCCCGACGATACCATCCAGACGGGAGAGACCACTCCGACGCCACCGCCGGTGACGAATCTCACAACGCCTGTTCAGACAAAACAGTTCATACCAGTCAGGATCGAATATGCAGAACGGCCGGTTGTAAAATATCAGACCTATATAATACCCGACAATCTCACGATATTCGGCATGTCGGATCCGGCGTGGAAAGGATCGAACATCACGTCTTTTGCCTATATTGAGGAATCATACGGCGGCGTGACCGAGCCCTTTTCCGTCTCTTATCCGGTCTGGAGACTCAACTGCACCGTCAGGAAAGGAAGTCAACCCGAAAATGCAAGATTTAAAATCATGCTCATCGATAAAGAGACCGGCACCATCATCGACGGCGCCGAACTGACGGGCCCGGGGAAGGTGATAAAAAACGAGGAAATCTCAGGAAAAGAATTTTATCTTGTGATTCAGAGCGCGTATGCAGAGTTCAGAATCGAACTTGAAACCAGAGAAGAGTATCTGGACACCTATCCCGCAATGGTCGTGAAAAAGGCCTGAAGAACCAATAGGACCACGGGTTCGGGAGATGAAATCGCATTCTTAAAATATAATACCCGTCATCCATGTGATCAGATATGCGCGGCGAGACGCTGACCGATGCGATCCGGTATGAAAAGTTCGAACAACTCAGACTGGATTTCTCCGGGTACATCGAGAACAACATTGCAAAAATCGAGGATAAATTACCCGTTTTTTACGGCTATGTAGTCTCGGCGCTTGACTCTTCGTTCTCTGATCTCGATGTGGAGTCCTATGATGCCTTTCTCGACGCCATCAGTTTCAAAATCCTCGACACAACAACACGCGCAGGAGAGGCCGGGTATGCCGAAAAAGTAATTGAGAGCGCGTTGCGGCTAAAAAAAGGGAAAAATCCACAAAAAGGTCTTGAAATCAGTGTCGGTCTGAAAATGATGAAGTCGGGCGACTTCGTCCATGCGATCCCGTATCTGAGAAAATATCGTTCGGAGAACATTCTTCTTCATACCGGACTTGCCTACTGCTATTATGCACTTTCACTCAATGAAGTCGCAAAGTTCAGGGATCAGAAAGTGCCAAGCGAGATGGAACTGCGGGCACGCGAACAGATGCTTGAACTTGCCCGGACCCATACCGGTGTTGAGCAAAAACTCCCATTTAAAGTGGGGCCGTGGCTGGACAGGACATTCTGGTTGATGATCTCATGTGCAATTGAGTGGTTCCCAAGCCAGTCTGCGTTCATACGTATCGGCCTGATGAAGGCGAAGGCCGACAGAAATCACGAGATGAGACGGCAGATTCTCGATGCTGCCCAGACACGCTTCTGTGATGAGATGATTTTTCTCAGGGAGTCCTTTCTTTTCGCCCTTGAAGAAGGAGATGGAAATAGTGCTGCCAGCGTTGTGAAACAGATGATCCAGCATTACCCCCGGAGCGTCGAACCATTTTATTATGGCATGCTTCTGTCCTTCAGGACGGTGACAAAATCGGGTTATCACACCTTCAGAAAGCAGGCGGCGGAGAACGGGATGCCGCAGTACGTTCTCGACCTCCTGGACCTCTCTTTCTCCCTCTTTTCAGGGCTCGAAAAAGAATCATTTGTCAGGCTGGAAGACCTCAAACGTAAATATCCCTCAAATAACTATTACCTCGACCTCATCCGGTATCTTGCCCACGACATCCATGCTGGGGATCGATCCCGTGCAAACAAGGCCAAAAAAGCCCTGCTCGATTCCGTCGACCAGTGCGCAAGACAGTTCATGAAATTTGAATAGGCCGGGATGCTTCTCAGAGATTATATCGCGGGGATGGAAATGGGGATCCGCGTGACGGTGCGGTTTTCAGGACGGTAATACCCGATCACCGACGGGGTTGAAAACCAGCAGCGTCCTGTAGAATCCAGATATATGCTTTTGATCACATTCGACCAGATGCCATCTGCTCGAGAGAGATGTTCCTTCACCGCCCCGTCAGCCCACCAGAAGATCCCCTGATCGGTAGCGATCCAGAGTGAACCGTCGGGCGCCGCACTGACATCATATATCCATCCGACATCGGGAGCAAGAGTTCCCGCAGACAGAACGGCCTCAACACCGTCCGAACAACGATAGTGGATCAAAGAATCCCGGTTAAAGAGGTAGATCCCTCCGAGAGGATCGGTTTCGGCCTCAAAATAGTTCTTCAACGGCAGACCGTTGTCAGTGATCGGATAAAAGCCGGCAGTCCGGTCCGGACCGATCGCCCATACCCCATCACGACTCGAAATGCAGTACAGGATAGAACACTCAGGATCCAGCACCATGTCGTTGATGATACGGCACCCCGGTCCTCCCTGACTGAAAGGCCTGTACCAGGTCCAGTTGTCTCCTTCAATCCGGTGCACGCCACTGTTCGGCGTTGCAACCCACATCCCGTCATCCCATCGCTGCAGTGCGATCACCGACGGGTTCTTCAATTCCGCCTGTGTTCCAACCGTTTCAAAACCCGGATCGGTAAAACGCTGAAGACCCAGAGATGTGCCCACCCAGAGTTTTCCGTCGGACCCGAACTCAACAGAAAGAATGGTGTCTGAGAGAAGAATCCCGGGAATATCCCCGGGTGGAGCCTGATAGGTCGTCCAGCTCCCGTTATAGACCATCAGTCCATCGGACGTGGCGAAAAAAACTTCGCCCTCAGGATCGCTTGCGCAGTCACTGAAATCAGCGGCGGCGATCCCGCCGGACCCTGGTCGAAACAGGACCATCGATGCAGATGCCGGTGAAAACAACATCCCTATGATGATCATGAAAGGGATCACATATCGACGCATGAACCGTCAGCCCGCCTTATCGTAATCGTACCGTGGTTCTGTGGGTCATACACGACCGAGCGTCCTATTCTCCCGCCGACATCTGCCGTCCGTATTGAGATCCGCTCTTCTTTCAGTCTACAACAAACCGCTTCGACATTTCGGTCGCCGATATTCAGGTTGTTGTCATTGAACCCGAACATATTTGCCCCGCCGACCAGTACCGCACAGAGCCCGCCGTTGCGCGATCCGTATCTTTCGATCTCTTCAAGAAGCACGTTCACGGCGGTATCGGCGAATTTTCCCGGGCGATCAACCTGCCCCTTGCTCTCCGGGAGCATGATGTGGGCCATCGCTCCGACGACGAGACGTTCGTTGTGGAGGATCAGCGCCACACATGACCCGAGCCCGATGGTGGTCATCGGGTCGCGGCCCACGTAATAGTCCCCAATTCCAATAAATCTTGCGTTGATGCCGAGCGGTCGAAATTCCACCATTGCCTGCTCCTTCCAGTCAAACCTGAGTCTGCGCCGTGAGGGCTTCAAGGAGGTCGAGGATCCCGGCGATCAGGTCGGGGTCGGGAAACATCATGAGCGCCCCGTCAATCGAATACTGGTCACTGGTAAGGTTTGTTTTAAAGATGACAACATCATTGGTTTTTAACGCTACTTCGGCGATAATGGACTCGATCCCTGCATGGGCCATGTCCATGCAGAGAGACGGGGGGGAGGGGAGCATTACGATGCCAAGCAGTTCCGCGGTGGCGTCGAGGAACGCGGAGACCATGATATTTCCAATCTCAATGATGGCGCTCTGATCCATCTCATTCATCTCACGGTCTATTTCGGTCATGCCCAGCATGGTATTGGTCAGACGTATCGCCGATGTCTGCGGCATATACAGGACGATAAAACCATCTCCTTTTACCTCGCCTTTGATGCCGAAGACGACAAGCGCTGCAAGTTCTTCCCCGATACACCGGTAGCATTCAGAGATATCGATGATGGAAATCTCCGGAACGTCCATATCGATCCGGGTCATCAACATCTGCGAAAGTGTCGTTGCTGCGTGTGCGGCACCAATATTGCCAAGTTCGCCAAATGCGTCTGACTGCATATCTGTTAATTTCATGACTCCTCCTTAGAACATCGTGTTTACATCAAGAACCGGGACCACTTCGCCGTCACCCGGAATGGTTACTCCGCTCACGCCCGGACAGATCCCGATGAGAGAACTGAGTGGTTTGACCACCACCTCCTGCTGGCCTTCAACCACATCAGAGACGATCCCGCACTTTTTATGGCCGTTCTGGAGCACGACAAGGACATCACCCCTGTTAAAATCGCCGAACATATCGTCCAGCGTAAAGAGGGGCATCACCTCGTCTCTCAGAAGGATCACCTGATTGTTTCCAACCCGGTGAATGGCATCTCTTTTAATCATGGCAACCTCCACCACGTTGTTGATCGGGATCGCACACCTCTTCCCGTTGATCCTGACCATCATCACCTCGACGATGGCCATGGTGGGGGGGAGGACGAGTTCAAAACAGGTTCCTTTTCCCTGTGTCGATGAGACGTTGATCGATCCCTTCAAGGATTCAATCGCCGACCTGACCACGTCCAGCCCGACGCCGCGGCCGCTGATATCGGTGATCGCATCTGCCGTCGAAAAACCTGGATTGAAGAGTATATCTATGAGATCATCTTCGCTGAGGGCTTTGACGTCCTCTTCGGTGGACAGACCCCTCAAAACTGCTTTTGACCGGACCTTATCATAATCGATCCCGGCGCCGTCGTCCTCTATCCTGATGAGGACGTTGTCCCGATCACGCTGCGCCGAGAGGCGGAGCATCCCTTTTTCAGATTTTCCTGCTGCTTTCCGTTCGGCAGGCAGTTCGATGCCATGGTCCACGGCGTTCCGGATCAGATGAAGAAGCGGTTCGTTGAGGCCGTCCATGACGCTCCGGTCAAGTTCGGTCTCGCCGCCCTCGATGATGAACTCCACCTCTTTATTGTCATGCTGGGAGACATCCCTGACGACGCGGGGAAACCTGTTGAAGATGTGGTTCAGGGGGATCATCCTGATGTGCATCATCAGGTTCTGGAGATCAGAGACCGATCTGCCGACCATGTTGAGGGCTTCGTCAAGCTCCTTGATCTGATGCTTCTGCGCGATCTGCTTCAGGCGACCGCGGTTGATGACGAGATCCTCCACCAGATTCATCATCTGGTCGAGGAGATGGATATCGACCCTGATGTTTTTTACCTCACGGCTCTTTTCATGGTGCTCAACTTTCGGCACCGCGCTGTCGGCCTTCCCGGTCTCTGGCGCGCCCGTCCATGGCCCGACGACGACCTCCTGGATGTCGGTGCCCGATGCCGCCGTGCGTAGCGCATCCGCTCCGGCCTCGCTTTCGATGACCACCTCGAAGGTGCGGTCGAATTTTCCGTTTTCGATCTCGTCCCTGCAGGGATGGGTCGCAATAATACGACCGATATCGGCAAGGTTTGAGAGTGCGATCATCGCCCTGACCTCTTTCATTGATGAAGCAGGAGCGAGCGTGACGAGAACCTGATAACGGGAGCCTTCGGCCGAAATCAGGGCATCATCCTCAAGAGTCGGCACGTCCTCGGAAGCCGGCATCTCCACCGCCGCCTCCGAAGGTGTCTCATCGACCCATACTTCGAGCGCGGAGACCAGTTCTTCGATGGTCCCCTCTTCGTCACCCCTGCCCGCTTCAACGGCATCGAGCACCGCCTCTATCTGATCGGTGCAGGCCAGCAGAAGATTGGTGAGGGACGCATTTGCCCGCAGGTGGCCGTTCCTGATGAGGTCGAAGACATCTTCCATAGAGTGGCAGAGCCGTTCAAGCCTCATGAAACCCATAGAGGCCGATGCTCCCTTTATCGTATGGGCGGCCCTGAAGATCTCGTCAACAATTTCACGATCTTCCCCTCCTTCGAGGGTGAGAAGGGCCCGGGCTATGGTATCGTTGTTTTCCCGCGACTCTACGACGAACAGGCCCCTGTACTCTTCCATATCTGACACGTTTTATCCCTTCATTGCAGTGATCGTCTTCGATACTTCATCTGGAATCTTCCGGAGAGGGATGACTTTATCGACACTATTCTTCCTCATCGCAGAGCGCACCATTCCATAGACCAGACAGTCCTCTTCACTGCAGGCAAGCACCTGGCCTCCTGCCGCTTTGACGGCCGAAGCCCCCTCGCCGCAGTCGTTTCCCATTCCGCTCAGGATGACTGCAAGCGTCCGCCCACCGAAGATCCTTGCTGCAGTGGAGAACGTCACATCAATGGCCGGTCTGACGGCATGGATAGGAGGCGCGGTGGAATGTACGATTTTTCCCCCGGAAATGCCGTTCCGAGCCATGAATGTCGAAATCACCGAATGAACGCCAGACCGGGAGATCACCACTTCCCCTGCATTCAGAATACACCCGTTCTCAGATTCTTTTACAGGAAGAGGACAGATACGATTGAACCTGTCGGCAAGGGCCGCGGTAAAACCCTCCGGCATATGCTGGGTGACGACGATTCCTGCATCCAGATCAGGGGAGATCTTCGAGAGCAGGATATCCAGCTGCTGGAGGCCGCCGGCCGACGAGCCGAAAATCAGTAACCGGGTGGCGACACCTCGCGAGGGACCATCCTTTTTGACCGCCGGGCCGATCTGGATGAGGTGCCGGATCTTCGCGACGAGTTCCTCCTGGATCCCGCGCACTTTGAAAATATCCTGTGGCTTGAGCATAAAGTCGTCTGCACCAAGGGCAAGGGCTGTTCTCGTATGGCTGGCATCTCTGGACGTGAGCGAACTGAGCATCAATACCTTCGGGCGGTGGCTGAGGTTCTGCATTTTCCTGAGCACATCGATCCCGGTCATTCTGGGCATTTCGATATCAAGCGTCATCACGTCCGGCCTGAGCTCGTCGATCTGAGAGAGTGCCTCAACGCCGTCTGACGCGGTTCCCACAACTTCGATGTCTGGCGATTCGCTGAGGAAATCTTTCAGTATCGTGCGAATAAATATCGAATCATCGACGACGAGTACCCGGATCATGATCAAGTCCCAAGGACGTTTTTTACCTCCTCAAGTACCTTGGGAGCCTGGAACGGCTTGACGATATAGCCTCTGGCACCGCTCTTTACGGCGAGTTTTACCATCTGTTCCTGTCCGACCGCGGTACACATGATCACCTTTGCATTCGGGTCAATCGTCCTGATACCCTTCAGTGCATCGATGCCGTTTTTTTTCGGCATCACAATATCCATGGTAACGAGATCGGGATTTAATTCCTGATATTTTGCGATGGCGTCATCGCCGTTCTCGGCCTCTCCCACGATCATATGCCCTCCTGAGAAGAGGATATTTTTCAGGAGCGTCCGCATGAACAATGTGTCATCGACGACAAGGATTCTACCCATAATGCACTCAAACAACAGTTGTTCGGTTATAGATAAATAGATTATTATTTTAGCATCGGTGAAAATTTATATATTTTATACTTTTGTTGCATCCGTGATATATCTGACGCCTTTCGTGGTCAGTTTAACTTCCCTGCGTATCACCACGACCTCGGCAAGACCGAGACCGATCAGAGCATCATATATGTGATCGACCTCTTTATGCGAGATGGAAAGCATGTTCTCGATCGCCGCGGTGTCCATTCCGCTATAGACGAGCATGGCGACCTGCGCAGATTTCGGGTCGAGTTCGGCCCCGTCCATATCCATGCTTTTCGTGGACTCTTTGAGAAAATTATACAGCACTTGAAGCGTCGTGAGCGGGCAGAGAACTAAACTGGTGACGACTTCGGTATCCTCGATATGGTCGACCTTCACAACATCGAGATCTTTTCCCTGCACCTCGCGCTTTGTCAATTCGATCGAGGCGACATCGGCAAGAGGGACGCAGATCTGGTGGTCCTGGGAAAAAAACCAGATCCCGGATTTGAGAACGGCAATACCTCCTTTTTCCCATGCGGCATTCTGGGCAAGCACCCCCCCCCTCACTGCCGGAGACATAAAGAAGGTGCTGAGACGGTACGCGCTGCAGGAGAGGAGGATCTGTCGTTTGAGAACATTCAACACCTTTTCCACCGATGCAAGCCTGTAGGGTTGATTTTCTCGTTCTTTTGCGGTGATGCTGAGAATATTCCCTTTTGCCTCAAGATCGACGATGGTCCTGTAGGGGATGTCCAGGTTCACGTCGCCCGATGCCTTCAGCCCGTCTTTCTCGATCGATAGTTTCGATACAGCCCAACGACCCCTGTCTTCGATCTTCACCGGAACACTAACCATTTTTCTTCACCGCCGATTCGCCGTCCAGCGCCTTCAATGTATCTTCAAGCTCGCTGACGAGATCCTCCGCATTGATCTTCATCCCCTTCATTCCCCGCAGGAGACTGTTGTATTCTCCTTTTTTTCTCTTTTTTACATCTTTTTTGAGGAGGGAGAGGAGGGAGTCCGAACCCCCGCCCGATGCAAACTCGATCAGATTATCTTCTTTTGGGGTTTCTTCCTCCTCTTCGGGGAGTTCTGGAAGTGCCAGGGCGTCCTGAGACTGAACCGCTTCAGGGAGATCGTTTTTTGATCCGGTTTCAGGCGTGATCTCCGCGAGATCTTCGTCAGAAAGGTCAAGGGAGTCGAGATCGATCTCATCCAGTTCGACACCGTCGATCCCTTCCAGGGCTTCATCAAGCTCCCCGATCTCTCCCAATTCTGAAAATTCCTCAAGTTCGGCAGCATTGGCCCGGAATATCTCGGAGACGATCGAATCATCCGCTGAAACGGCAGGGATTTCAGCATCCGGCGACATATCGACGGATTGCCCGCTCAGATCGAGTTCTTCGCCATCCAGCGTGAGGCTTTCAAGGTCTTCATCACTGATGTCGAGGAGGGAATCAGCCGCTTCCGTTGAAACTGTCGCAGTAGTATCTGGTTCGTCTTCAACGACCGCACCCCCGTCCATCTCGGCGTCGAGAATCGTATCGATTTCCCTGAACTGATCTTCTTTATGGAACAATGAGGCTTTTAAACGTCCGGCACTGCCACGGAACACACTCGATAGCGAGGCCAGTCCGGCACGAATCATTCCGTTTTTGCTTTCTGTCTTCTCCCGGGATCTGCCATCGCTCTCTTCTTTCAGGGATGTTTTTTTTAGAGACTCCTCTTTGATTGAACGCTGTTTTTTCTCCTCAATCCAATTTTTCAGCCCTTTTCTGATATTTTTCGGCCTCAGATCCGATATTTTGACGGCACCGAAGACGATAAGGACGATACATCCTGCAACGAGCGTCCCTCCCAGAAGATATGCAGTCGGGAGGTCATAGAAGATGAGAAGCGTGCCGATGACTACCGTTATCAAAAAAATCAACAGTCGCCTGATTTTTGGAGGTATCGGCGGGAATCCAGGTTTCTTCATACTACACCGCTCCGAATTGAGGGATCTGAAATACGCTGCTGATGATCGGCGGGACGATCAGCACCAGCAGTCCTGTGAGGGTAAATAAGATGGCAGAAAGGAAGAAGTACATGTACCGGTCGCCGCCCATCACGATCTTGCCGGCAATGATATTGGCCACCGTTATCATCAGACATATGATCATCACATAGGAAAACATCTTATTTTCGGGGAAGTTGACAAAGAGATTCATCGATCCCATCATCGATCCTGCAATCGAGTCAGGGCCGCTCAGTGCCGCCCCGTTGTCACCGAGGGTCGACATCACACCCACGACCGCATCCGACATGGTGTGGAGAATCTCGTAGAGCGCCAGGAAGATACCGATCATCGCGATATGCATCGGGATCAGGAGGACGATAAAGCCCATCGCCACCATGTCCCTCTTTCTCCGCAGGAGCACCTGCGAAAGCATGGAAGAACCGACGATCTTCCCGATGACACCGGGGGCGCCGCCGAGTGCGACCGAGTCCCTGAAAATGTTCATGTACTTTGCGATCAGATTTGTCCCGCAGTCTCCGATGAATTTTTCCCATGTCTGCGCTTCGTCGAGACCGAGATTCAATTTCGTATAGACCGAGTTTATCAGCGGTTCCAGTGTTACAAGGGATTTGCGGTCGATCTCCCGGATCGCCTCGACAACTGTCGTACCCTTTCCTTCCATGATCGAACCGATGCCCCGAATAAAGGCAGGAAAATCCTCGTCCCGCATGACGACATTGTGATTGTCCACGTAGGCGATGATGCCGATCGGGGCTAAAAGGAGCCCGATCATCAGAAAAACCATGCCGGTGTTCACGCCCATGAGGAGGAGGAGCAGGGTGGCCACGGCCGTGATCGCAAGCACCGGTACCTGAAGGCGGTGGATCATCGTCTGCTCCCGCGAACACCAGCGGTTCATCGACCGGTCGAGGGTCTTTTCGTCAACCGGCACGGCCTTGTACATCAGGACGATACCAAAGCCGGCCGTCAGGAAGACAAGCGCATAGGAGATATTCAGGGTGGAGTCGATCCCGCTCGGCGCATAGATAGCGACCGAGATCATGAGGATGATCGCGACGAGCATGGCGGCGAAGAGCAGGGCGATATAGGCGTCGCCCCACTTTTTCAGCATCTCAAAACCCTGCTCAAAGGAGTTTCGGTACAGGCTCCGGGCAGTGTTCAGTTCCATCTCAAGGAAATCGGCGTCCGGGACACCCGAATCGATCGCATTTGCAAATCGATTAAACATACTTTTGAGCATGGGGTTTGAGACGCGCTCGCCCACCATGGTGAGCCCTTCGGCGTAACTGTAATGCCACTGATTGACGAACTCGACCACGCGACGGACATATTTTGTGGAGATATACTCGTGCCTGCGGGCGGTATATTCGAACAGCTCGGGTCTTGAGACATTGGCGGTCATGGCCGATGCCATATAGGTGGTCATGAAGAGCAGGTCGCCCTCCATCTTTTTGTTCTCTGATATTGCCTCGATTCTGTTTTGGATACCAGTGATCTGCTCTTCAAAGGGAATTTCGCCTCCGTTCGCCTCGATCACCCTGTCCTTCAATGACTCGAACATCTCAGACCTCTATCGTGAGGAGACCCTGCTTCTTGATCTTGGCGATCATATGAAAGAGATCCCAGAACCTGACATATCCGGCATTATGCAGTCGTTTGAGAATGTTCGCCCTTTTTTCGACCTCATAGTAGATCTCGTTCCTCTTGCTTTCAGGGATGCCGAGCAGGGTCGCGATCTTGTTTTCCAGGAGGAAACTGCTCCCGTTCCCGGTGAAAATATGCTGATCGGTGACCGGATCCCAGTGGAACATCTCGACAAAGGAAAAACCCTGCGTCTGCGGGTCATAACCGACGAGTTCGTTGATGTTAAGCATCCGCCTGACCATCCCGCCACCCGGGCGGCGCACCGCGCTCTGGATGATGACGATATTGAGGTTGTCCACATGTGTCCTGGGGATGTTGATCGGATCGCCGCAGAGACGCTGGATCAGTTTTTCGACCGATGCGGCGTGGAAGGTGCTCATGACCGGGTGGCCGGTCTGCATGGCGGAGAAAGCGACGCTGCCTTCGACGCCACGGATCTCACCGACAAGGATCTGGTTGGGCCGCTGTCTGAGGGCCGCCTTCAGAAGGTCGAACATGGTCACTTCCGCACCTTCGCCTTCGTTTTTTCCCTTGGCCTTTGCCACTTCCCGCGTCCAGTTTTTATGAGGGACGGTCAGTTCGGGTGTGTCCTCGATGGTGACGATCTTGTTTTCCGGAGGGAGGAAGGTGGTGATCGCATTGAGAGTCGTCGTTTTTCCGCTGGCCGTCTCTCCGCTCACGAAAACCGACATCCCGAATTCCAGACAGATCCAGAGATAGGCGGCGATCATGTAGTCGCAGGTATTTGATTCGATGAGGTGGAGGATGGAGAGAGGCTCCTCATTCACCTTCCGGATCGTGAAATTGCTGCCATGTTTGCTGATTTCAGTGCCATAGACGATGTTGATACGGGAGCCGTCCGGGAGGGTGGCGTCCACAATAGGGTTGCGATAGGTGATCGGCTTCTTGATCCTCTCGGCCATTTTGATGACGAAGACGTCGAGATCATGGGTATCGGTAAAGCCGATCACAGACTTCAACCCGCTGAAGATTTTGTGCTCGACAAAGATCGGGCCGACGCCGTCGCAGGTGATATCTTCGATGTAGGGATCTGAGAGAAAGGGTTTGAGCACGCCCATTCCGATCTTGTCTCGAAGCAGCAGGTACTCCAGTGCGCGGTACTCCGGGAGGCTGACGACAATCCGCCCGTCTGAAAGACGGATGATCCCTGCTTCACCGTCTCCGTCGTCCTGTTTTTTCTTTGCCGTAAGATCGGTGTTTAAAAATGTGGTTATCCGCTCGCCGAGAGATCTGCCCTTTGCGCCGGCGAGCAGACCCCCGAGATCTTCATCCTCTTTTTTGATGTACACGATCTCGTCGACCAGTTTTTTCAGGACGGCGATGCGCTCATCTTCAGTCTCAGGGTTCTTTTCAAGGGCATCCAGGAGATCAATGAGACGGTGCTCGACGGCCGGCATCAGATAATTGACGCTATGGAGAAAAGAGGGTTCGATCGGAATGTAGTAGTTCCGTACGTCGTTTGGATCCTGGAGAATATGAATGAACGAATCGGTGCCGACAGGGTAGATCAGGTTCAGGTTTTCCATTTTTTTAGCGTCCTGCGTCAGCTCGGGGTAGAAGAGGGGGATGCCGTAGGTGTTTACCGGCAGGATGTTGAGATATTCGAGGAGGTGCGGACTGGCGCGGACATATTCCCGTGCATTGTTCGGGAGCATCCTGAAAAGGGCTGAGGATTCGAGGTGGGTCAGGCATTCGCTCAGGTCTTCGTTCGGTTCGGGTTTGAAGGGCAGCGTGATCGGGAGAGAGAGTGTCGAAGCCATACTATACCCTTGCAAAGGTCATCGGAATGATCTTCATGCCATAGCCCGGGTGCACCTCGAAGCTGATGACGTTCCCGGTCGTTTTCTGGGCCCCGCGCACCTTGCCGACCTCGAGCATCATCACATATTTGCTGCCCACGAGGGCCTTTTTCATGAAGAGGTGGGCGTCGCAGATAGAGCGGATCCTGACGAGAGTTTCGGCCTCGAAGGCGTAGGTGTGGAGGGTGATGAGGATGGTCTTGCCGTGGTCGACGAGGTTTTTGCAGTTGGTGAAGAAGGCGAGGATCATGTCGGTGGAGGCGTACTCGCTGAACAGGGTCAGCGAGTCGATGATGATGACATCGGCGATGCTCTTCTGTATGTAGGTGATGAGCGCCTGCAGGACGCCCTGCATTTCGTCTTTTTTCCACTCGAAACCGACGGTGTGGAGGGGAAAGATCCGCAGGTATCCCCACGCAAAGTAATCGGAGATATCGAGGCTCATCGATTCCATCTGAACGAGAAAACTCTTGCTGGTGTTTTCCGTGGTGAAGAGATCTGCGTTGAGCCCCTGACGCATGGCCCCCCAGATGATCTGCTGGGTCAGGACACTCTTGCCGGTATCGTTCTCCCCTTCGATGAGGGTGAGCGATTCAAGAGGGAGGCCGTCCGCAATCTTTTTGTCGAGTTCTTTGTTCCCGGTAGAGAGGATCTTCGTGCCTTCGCCCTTGATAAAGTCGTCCGGGTGTTCCTCAGATTCGTTCATGTCTCACCTCAGATATGCGGAGTCGTACACCCCGTTCGGCGTGGTCACCTGTGCCCATGCAGGCCCTGCATCGGCGTACCTGACCGAGATGTTGATCACCTCGTCGGGATCGAGTTCGCGGGGATGAACGGTGTCGGGCTCGATGGAGACCCACGACCATGTCCCGGTTCCGCCTCCGCCTGCATCGTCGTATGAGTAATATACCGGCGTCGAACCGTTGATCAGGGTGAAGATCACCATCTGGTCGAAGGCGAGGATCGGTTCGCTGCCGGTGTTTTCGACATTGAGGTACAGGGTCGATGCACCGGTATCGAAGGTGTGCCCGACGATCGCAATGGAGGTGTGGAGCCGCGCCTCCTGCTGGTGGATCTGGTCCGACTGGGCTGTGGCGACCACTTCGGCGGTGACGAGGGTGCTGCCGATCACGGCATATGCGGCGACGACGATCAGGATGATCGCCACTGCGGATGCGACCAGCGATCCTGCCCCCATCTCTCAGCCCCCCACCGTGAATTCGGTCGACCTCACCGTTCCGCCGGGGAGAACGATCTTGAAGTAGACCAGATCGCCGCGGGTCGTCGGGATCAGGTCAGATGTGATCTTGATATGCACCGTGTTGCCGGTCAACCAGTAGTCAGGTCCGTCGTCGAGGATCGTGTAACTCCAGTCTGCAGGATAGGAGATCCTGTCGAAGTTTCCGGGCGCACCGATAAAAATGTCAGACCCGGCGATCTCGTTCGCTGAGATCCGGGTTGAGCCGATGTTTTTGATCCAGATGTCGGCGGAGCCGCCTGAGGCGAAGGTGTTGATGATCTTGATATCGGTGCGGATCCGCTGGTCGGCCGCATGGGCGGTCGAACCGGCGGTGTCAGAGACGGTATAGATGAGGGGAAAGATGGCGTTGGCCAGCACTGCCGCCGCTATAACGGCGGCGATCAGAAATATGGCGGTGGTGATGGTTTCGCTTGACATTCATCATATCCTGTCCAGCGATTCGATCCAATCCTTCCGGGGATCGCTGTCTTTGGGATCACCTTTTGAGGGGGCGGCCTTCACCTGTTTGTTGTCCATCAGGACCGCGATCATGTCGCGGTCAAGGGACGTGTCGTTGGGATCGAGGATGCGGTTCAGGATATAGAGTTCAGAGACGAAGTCCTCGCCCCTGATCTCGTCGGCTTCCCCGAGCGATGCCGGCATGAGGCGGGCGATCTCCTTGACCTGCGCAACCTCGTCGCGGTCAAGGTAGCCCATCGAGGCGTAGGAGTCAAGCATCATCTCCAGACGGTCGAAGCCGTATTTTTTGACCGCTTTACCGGTCCACTCAAAGAGGCGGTGGACCTTCTGGAGGCGGAGTTTCTCCAGTTTCCCGCTCTTCGTCGGTGGCTTTGGAATCTTGGTATCATCGGCGATCTGTGCCTGGAGGCTTGCAAGAAAGTCCCCGGAAACTGTCGGCAGAACGACGGGAGCGGCGACCGTCGGCGATTGGGAGGGAACCTCGTTTGCCGCGGCCGGGGCCTGCGCGAGCGGTTCGTCGGTCTCTTCCTCCTCGGGGGAGACGCCCGGCCCCTCCATAGGGGGGATGTTTCCCTGCACCCCAAAGGTGAACGGGTTCTCCATCTCGTTCATCCGCTCCCTGATGTCGATCAAGAGTTTTTTTACGGAGGCTTTGAGGACGTCCACCTCGCGCTCCAGGTTTTCGAGTTTTGTCTCCGGGTCTTCAGCCGCCGCTGCCCCGAGGATCTGATCAACCTGTGACTGATTCACCGACATTCCACGTCACCATTCCCTATTTTAGAGGGGCGGCCTCAAAAAATGAGGGGGTTAGTAGAGGAGGTTCACCTTGTCGATCTGCGGCGGCACGGTCCGCTTCAGACCGAGCGCTGCGCCGACGGCGGGCCGGATCTCAATGCTGAACTGTGTGTCGGCAGTAAGTGATTTCTTGTATGGGAGGTTGGCATCGAGCACAAACTGTTCACCGTTTTCAAGGAGCCAGTCGCCGTCATCGTTCTGTTTCTCGAACACGGTCCAGTTGCCGGCATCATCAGCTACAGTTCCATTATAAGGGAGGGTAGTAACCGTATCAGCGGTCATATAGGTCATCACGGTCTTGTTGATATCGACCGGTGATCCGCCTGCAGTGAGGGCGACTGTGAACCTGACCGTCGTAATATTCGAAACGCCGCCCTCGGTCGAAGTGCCGTTCAGGCCGTACACTTCGCCGCGCACTTCCATGCTCGAACTCGCCTGCTCAACACTGGTGTGGACGACTTCCTGGCTCTTCTGAGAGGTGAAGAACCCGGCGCCGAGCATCACGTATGAGAACACAGCGGCCACCACGACGAAGGCGATCAGGACGATCGCAGCTTCGAGACCGGTGAATGCCTCATCGTTTTTTCTATACTGTTTCATAACACTTCACCCAATTGTAGATCAGTGAACGCTGGACCCATCCAGCATTCCTAGACACATAGTTATTGTCATGGTATATAAAACGACCGATTTGATCGACAACCAACATATGGGATTAATTCATAATATGTAAGAGATATATCCTGATTTCAGAGATAGAAGCCTTTTTATTCCATTCCTCAACATACTACACATACAGGTTCAGAGATGGAGAGAGAGGATCTGTTCAGTCTGATTGCGGCAATAATCATCGTGATCGTCGTGGCGCTCGTCATAAAACCGGTGCTGTCGGATGAAACCCCGGGATTCCTGACGCCGGAGACCGGGCCCGAGCAGGAGGAGACAATTCCGCCGTCGACCACGCCGGCGATCACCACGGTCCCGACGCCGACGGTACCGGCGTGGGACGGCGAGGTGAAGACGATCGAGTTTGTGGACCCTGCCTCATACGGCATCAGTACTTCGGACGGGGGGGCGAAGATGTCTTCGCCGCCGTCCGGGAACTTCCCCTCCAGATCGATGGTGGTCTACGCAGTCGTCAGGGGGTCGGGGAGCGGGGCGACCGAGATCGTCCACATCCCGTACCCGTACTGGGAACTCGCGTATGATGCAGAGGTCTACAACACCGAGTTCAGCCTTCTGAACGTGCAGGTAATGGATGCCGACGACCCGAACCGTTTTGTGCGCATCATCACCAAACGAGATGCCGACTTTATCAAGGGCAAAGACTTCGACCCTGAGACCCGGAAAGAGGCCTGGAAAGAGAAGTTCTATGAGGGCAACCGGGACTACTGGTTCGTGATCAACACCCGCGCCATCAAGTCTTACACCCTGCAGATCCTGGTGCCCGAACGATACGTGACCGGAGAATAACGGACCCCGGGAGTGACCCGGGATCTCCGGCAGATGATACTGATCGGCATTGTCGCTGAGATGAACGGGAGAACCCGGGAGATCCGAACGGGTGCCGGCCGGCGAGCGTCAGGGGCCGGGAGGAGGAGAGAGCAGACACGAGCGGACGCGCTCTTTCACCTGCTCTTCGAGCCCGTCAACCAGCCTGACGTCCCTCAGGTGATCGACACCGTCCACCAGGACCTCGCCGGCCAGCCTGATCCCGAGGTTGCCCACGAACGCCCCGACGACAGAGGTGAGGGATGCAAAGTTGGATAGGCCCTTTCTTCCGCAGACGGCGAAAAGAAGACTGTCTGGCATTTTCCCTGCGATGCCGAGCGTTTTCGCCGCATGGAACGTCTGACAGCGGTCGATGACGATCTTCAGGCCTCCGGGCACGGTGTTGGTGTACACCGGAGAGCAGATGACGAGGAGGGAGGAGTGGGTGATGACACGAATAACATCGACCATATCGTCTTCAAAGGCGCAGACGCCCGTGTTGTAGCAGCGGTAGCACCCGATGCAGGGATGGATGTCGAGGTCGTCGGGATAGATCACCTGAACGGTTTTTCCTGCGGCCTCTGCGGCTTCTACGACCCATCCGGCCATGATGCTGCAGTTGCCGTCGGCCCTCGGGCTCCCCTGAATCACCGCCACATCGGAGATCGGGAGGGCATATGGGCGCTTCTGGATTTTTTTCCCGAGGACGGCAAGGAACCGGTCCCGGTTTTCCCTCAGTTCGCGCTCCCATGCCGCTGCCTTCTGTAGCGCTGCCGTCTCCGCATCGAGCGACACGGTCGGCGAGTACTCATAGGTGTTGGTCAGGAAAGTGCCGATCACCTCCGCTCCCCTGCTCAGGGAGAGAGCATAGCGGGTCATGCCGGGATAGAGGGAGGAGAGATCCCCGGCGCTGAGGGCGAGGGTGAATACGCCATCCGGCGTTTCGAGATCGGTGCGGCGGATCAGGCGGACGTTCTCGGTCATTACTCAGAACGGAAGTCTGTCCCCCTATAATTCTGTTACGATGCCGGTATCGTCCATCCGTCCCAGGAGCAGGCGAACAGAAACCCGATCTGGTGCGTGAGCGCGGCCGACGTTTTCCCTGATTGTCGGATTCCTGCGACGTTCACGCCTGCACGGCGGCATCTGCACAGTTCATTGCCGGCACGCCCTGGCAGGATGGGAAGAGGCTGCAAACAGGACCGTCGAGCATCACGCCGCCGATCGACGCACGGCATGATCCTGACCCCCACGCGCATCAGCGCCTTCGTACAATATTTCCAGAAAAAGACGGGGCATGCACAATCCGGGATATTTCGTTCAGGTAGCCTTCGGTGACCCTGCCCTTTTTTCCGACGACATCGGCGTTCCTGATCGTGGAGAGAGAAGAGGGCAGGAGATAACTTTCCTTAAATAGATCGAGGCCGCCGGTTGCAAAGTCGTCGAGATCCAGAGGTAATGAAGGCATATCGAAGGGAACTTTACTGGTCACCGGACAGACCCGCAGCAGGCCGCCATCTTCGCGGGCAACGACAATCGCGGGCCGGTTTTTTAAACTCTCCCGCTCCCTGAAGCGGATCGGGGCAATGACGACGTCGCCGATGAAATACTCGCCCATTGCCGATCGGTTCGACGCCGGAAACGATAAGGGAGAGGTATCAGGACGTGCAGATCGTACGCGTACAACATCCGGGAACAAAAATTTGGGGGGTTCACCTGGTGGTGATTCATGCCTCCATGTCGGACCTTTCGAGACCCTTGATCACGCACCTCAAGACAAGGCAATGGACAGGAACACAGGCCATCGCCGCCCCTCGCCTATCTTCTAGGAGTTACGCAGTTTGTCCAAATTGGCGGTTGTATTGAATTGACACATTCAATTTGTTAATAACATGTGCTGTCCAAACCATTAAGATAGACTGCAGTCTGCGTAACTCCTATCTTCATCAGGGGGGTCCCGGGGTTCTCCCCCCGGCGCGAGAGAAGGAAGAAACGTTCTTCGTTTTTCTGGGGGGCGGCTGTTCTGATCAACGTGCCTTCTTCAATCATACCGCCGTGGGCGCTGCCCCCGGACCCCCGGGATTGCGATTGGGCCGGGAAGGCAGAGGGCAGATCATGAAAAGGATGGTGTTGTTCCTTACGCTCTCTTCACGCGAGGGGAGAGAGATCTTGTTCAATTGCATCGTGCTGGCGACCTTTTGTTCTTGACTCGCCACCAGGAACCTGAAATGAAGATCATCGGATCCCGACGTACAGACGGCCGCCATCGCAGCTTACCGGATCGTCGTCCTGAAACTCCCCGCCTCCCCATGGGGGGGGCCAGAAACCCGCACCCTCTTCATAAAAATGTTGATAGCACCACGAACGATAACTATGAATGAAGACAACTCTAAACACAATCATGCACCGAACCGTGCCGGGTTGAGGTTTCCTATGGCAACAAAAGCACCTGATCCAGCAGATATTACAGGAGGACTGTGCTGCCTCCTCCTGAGCGGCCTTCTCGTCGTATCGGCGGGAGCCGCCTCTGTCAACGATACGGCAGGACTGAATGTCACCTTTCAGAAAGGGATATACACCGACCTTTTTGCTTCCGGGCAGACGGCCGACGCCGGATATCTGCTGGGCGGATTCGGCTACGAAACCGGGAACGACAGTGCGCTCGTCATAAAAGTCGATGCAAACGGAACTGAACAGTGGAGTGCCGCACCAGGCGGCGACAGTGTCGCCGCCATCGTCCCGCTGGAAGACGGCGATGCTGTTGTTGGGACGTATACCATTGACGGCGGCTTCCTCACCGTCACCGACGTTAACAATGCCACCGGATCATCGCGTCTCGTCAGGATCGATGCCGCCGGAACACCAATCTGGAGCATCACTGTCGAGGGGCTGCGTCTCACCGATCTCGTCGAACAACCTGACGGCGGAATCGCGGTGACCGGATGGATCTGGAAGCCGGACGGAAAAGCCGACGCGTTTCTGGGTCTCTACAGCCTCTCAGGTTCGGAAATATGGACGCAGACCTATGCCGACAGATCTGCACGCACCCTTGACATTACATCTGACGGTTCGTTCATCGTTGGAGGGACAGCGCGCCCCACCATCGATACACCCGATGTCTCCTGGCTCATGAAGACGAATGTTTCAGGAACCGAAATCTGGACACAGGAATATGCCAATCGTTCGCTCCTCACTCTCTTGCCGATGAACGACGGGAATTGCCTGCTGGGCGGATCGATGACCGAACCGTACGGGGAGGAAGGAAGTTCCATGATCGCCACGTATGCATGGACGGCGAAGGTTGACGACACCGGAGTTATAACATGGGAACGGCAGATACCAGGTGTTGAAATCGACGCAATGACCGAACTGCCGGAAATCGGTTATGCCCTTGCCGGCCGCTGGGGCTCAGATCCGCAGATCCAGATCATCGATTATGACGGCAACGTACGCGACGGACAGGTATGGAATGCATGGAAAGGCAGGCTCAGCTCCGTGGCAATCACAGACTCGGGAGAGATCGTCGCCTCGGGCTGGTCCGGCATGAACGGGAACGCCGGGGGATGGCTGGTGTCGTCCGCCATCCCGGCCTGCACGGAGACGCCGGGAACGACTCCGTCGCAGACAGAAGCTCCGGGCTTTGCCGTTGCTGGCGCATGCGCCGCCCTTGCCGCCGCCGGAATCATGAGAAAGAAGAGAGACTGATCATCATTTTTCAGGCGTACGCACCGATTCGGGATAGGAAACCAGCACAGCAGAATGAAAAAAAGAGATTGATCAGCAGGTTTTGTCGAAAACGTATACCATCATCTGTTCAACCTGGTGAACGCTGAAGCGCCCCATGCCGTTCAGCAGACGTTCGAGTTCCGCCAGATCGACCGGCGTGAACGCATCGCCGCCGTGCAGTTCGGCAAAACCCGCAGGAGTGAACTCGGCAACGACGAAGCGTTCGTACGAAACGCGGGCGAGTTCTGCGATCGCCTGCTCGCGCAGTTCCGCAGGAATATGATGCAGAGCGCCGAAACAAATGCTGATGTCAAAGGCATCGTTGCAGTACGGGAGATCAGATGCGTCGGCCTCCTCGAAACTGATCTTCTCTGCAACCCCCGCATCAGCGGCCTGCCTCTCGTACTCGGCCAGTTTTCTGGTATCCACATCGATCGACGTGACAAAGCAGTCGTAATTCTGCGCGGCCATGATGGCAAGAGGGCCCGCCCCGATGTCGAGCACCTCTTTCTCGTTCACGCCCGCCAGAGAGAGAACGGCCTTCCGCTCTTCAACATGCCGCACTTCGTTCATTCTTTCCTCAGTATCCTGTCAATAGCGGCTGCGGCCTTCTTCGCAGAACCCATCGCCCATATGACAGTGGCCGCACCGGTGGCGACGTCCCCGCCCGCATAGACGCGGGCAAGCGTCGTCTGCCCATCGGCGTCCACGACCACATTGCCCCGCTGCGCCCGATCCAGCTGCGGGAGCATGGAGACCAGGAGGGGATTGGGCCCCTGCCCGATCGCCTCGATGAAGACGTCCGCCTCTATCAGGAAGTTGCTCTCCTCAATAGATGAGGGTTTCGGCCGCCCGCTCTCATCGAGTTCGCACATCGACATCCTGACGCATTCGACCGCCTGCACGTTTTTTTCACCGACCACCCTGACCGGATTGGCGCAACAGACAATGTGCACCCCCTCGGCGCGGGCGTTCTCGATCTCGACGGCACGGGCCGGGAGGTCTTCCTCACGCCGCCGGTAGACGAGGGTCACCTCCCCGCCAAGACGGCGCGCCACCCGCGCGGCGTCCATCGCAACGTTGCCGCCGCCGACGACGACCACGTTGCAGCCCCGCTTCACCGGTGTATCGAACGCGGGGAAACAGTCGGCATGCATCAGGTTCACCCGGGTAAGAAACTCGTTTGCCGAATACACCCCGTTGAGGTTCTCCCCTTCGATCCCCATGAAGTACGGGAGACCTGCGCCGGTTCCAAGAAAGACGGCGTCATACGAGAGGAGTTCATCGGGAGAGACACTTCTTCCGACAAGGTGGTTGAGCCTGATCTCGACGCCCAGACGCTTCACCTGATCGATCTCCGCCCGCACGATCTCTTTGGGCAGGCGGAAGTTCGGAATGCCATAGGTCAGCACACCGCCGGCTTCGTGGAGAGACTCAAAGACCGTCACCGCATGGCCGAACCGCGCCAGCTCGGCAGCGGCAGTCAGCCCTGCGGGCCCGGAGCCCACGACCGCAACCCGCCGACCCGACGGCGCCGCCGTCCCGGGAAGGGTCATGCCGTGCTCGCGCTCCCAGTCGGCGACAAAACGTTCAAGCGCGCCGATGGAGACAGGTTTTTCATTCTTGCCAAGGATGCATGCACCCTCGCACTGGCTCTCCTGCGGACAGACGCGGCCGCATATTGCCGGGAGCATATTGTCTCTCTTGATGGTCGCAACAGCCCCTGCAAAGTCGCCGGCCGCGACCTGCTGGACAAATGCCGGGATGTCGATACCGACCGGGCAACCTGTGACGCACGTCGGCCGGACGCAGTCCAGACACCTGAGGGCTTCGAAAACGGCGTTTTCCGCCGAAATCCCCCTGTTGACCTCGTTGAAGTCCCGCACTTCCCTCACAGCCCGTGACGCCGTCATCTCTGTTCACTCCCGCAACAGCCGCAACCGCCATGATGATGGTGCTCGACCGACGCCTTCTCCTCGTCGACATACATCCGCTGCCTCTGCATCAGGCTGTCGAAATCTACCTGATGAGCATCGAATTCAGGCCCGTCGACGCAGGCGAACTTCGTCTCCCCACCGACGGTGACCCTGCACGATCCGCACATGCCGGTGCCGTCGACCATGATCGGGTTGAGGGAGACAAAGGTCCGGACCCCGTACGGCCGCGTCACATTCGAGGTGACCTTCATCATGATCGCCGGGCCGACGATCCAGACGCAATCGATCTTCCGCTCCTTGAGGAGTTGTTCGAGAACAGACGCAGCAAATCCGTGGATGCCCTTGCTCCCGTCGTCGGTCGTGATGAAGAGTTCGTCACAGATCGCCGCCATCTCGTCCTCAAGGATGAGAAGATCTTTGTTCCGCGACCCGCAGATCCCGATGACATGGTTCCCGGCCTCTTTTGCCTCCCTGGCGATGATCGGCGTGCTTGCAATACCAACACCGCCGCCGATCACGACGACGGTGCCGTATTTTTTGATCTCGCTCGGTTTTCCCAGGGGACCGACGATATCGGAGAGAACGTCGCCTTTTTTCAGGGTGGATAGGTACCCGGTTGTCTTTCCGACGGCCATGAAGATGACGCGCACCGCATCGCCTCGAGATGCCGAGATAGTGAGCGGGATACGCTCCCCGTTCTCGTGTGCCCTGACAATCAGGAACTGTCCTGCCCGCGCGTGCCGCGCCACCTGCGGCGCTCTGATCCACAGCTGAAATACCCTGTCGGCGAGTTGCGCTGCCTCCTCAACCAGATACAAATTGTACCACTCCAGTTCGGGTCATGCTCGTTCTTTCAAGGTTGGTGCCCGGTGCTCTTTACTTTACGCACTTTTACAGCCACGCCCCGGTGCGACCGCATCATCTCGGCGGCCCCCATCATCGCCCGTCCGGTCGCCGATGCCGACAGACCGGTGACCAGCACCTCGTCGCCGGGCCGGATCCGCGGATCGGCACCGACGACGCCCGGCGAGAGCACGTCCCCGTGCGGGACGAAATTGTCGATCTCCACGCGGTAACCGTTGAGATATTGCCAGCCTTCAAACGTGGGCTTGTACATCCCGGTTCTGGCATCGATGTTGAAAAGAAGGGTTTTCCCCTTGAAAACCGCCTGTCGGCCGGGTTTCCCCTTCACCTGCATGCTTTTTGTCGCCACCGCTTCGTCGAACTGCCACGCGAGCATGCCGGCGACCGGGCCGGCGCGCATCGCGCGCTCGCCGGTGAGGGCCTCGTCGAGGGAGCGCAGGGCGGCCGGAGACGCAGGGCGGCCGGTACAGGTGTGTTCGAGTTCGATCCCGCACTCTTTCGCCGCCATCTCCGCAACGTCCAGTGCCCCGCCTTCGAGATGGGCGATCACCCTCCCGGAGGGATGAGCCATGAAGTAGCGGACAAGGATCTCTGAGAGGAAGGCACACTCCTCCCGGTCCCAGTAGCCGGTCACCGGGACGTCATAGTGCCCGGCAGGGTAGACCGCTTCGAGTTCCCTGGGGACGACCCCGACCGGCGAGGTGATGATCACCTCATGAGCGCGGCCGGCGACGGCGGCGATATATTTCTGGTGGCTCTGCGAGGCCGAGTACGGTTTGCGCGCGGCGCACGGGAGGAGAACGGCGACATCGTTCCTCGGCGGGACGTACCGTTCGACGACGCGGTCGGCAAACCGTCTGATTTCCGGCCTGTACATCGACTCCGAAGAGTTGGCGAGCAGCCGCGCGGAGCGAACGATCGGCGTCGCCAGTTCTGCCATGTGATATTCCTGATCGATCATACGCATCACGGCGACGGCGTTTGCATCCATCCTGCATCGCGTCTCCATCAGTTCGCGCGCCTGCCCCCGCGCGATGAACCGGCGGACCGTGGCGCACTCGGCAAGAAGGGCCAGCCTGTTGTGGAGGTGGAGATCGCCGGTTTCGCAGCCGACACACCGGCACGCCCCCGCCTCGATCTCGTCCGCAGGAAACGCGCCTTCAGGCGTGCAGAACAGTCCGCGCGCGGCCATGAGGTCTACAGCACAAAAATCGAAGAGGTCGAAGCCGGTGCAGGCGAGCAGGCAGGCGTTCGAGGGGAGCGCAGCGGCGGGGGCGTACCATGCGGCATCCGGGGCGACGTTCTTCCTGAGAGAGATCAGAGAGTCCACATATTTTCGCGGGTTTGAGAGGGTGGTATGCCAGTTCGCAACGAGCGCACACCCGCCCGATGTTCCGCCGCCCTGCAGCGGGTGGACGAGCGTCGGGCCGCCCTCAGGCTGGACAAGATACCGGTCCACGAATGCCTGATCCGCGGAGAGCGGGACATTCGCATGTGTGAGGCCGGGGAGGGAGGGAAAAACTTTCAGGCCCTCGACCGGACAGGGAGTCGCGAACGATTCTCCGTCGACGGTGACGATGCCGGAACGGGCCAGGCCGTCCCGTCCCTTCACATCAAACAGTATGCTCATCCAGCACCTCCATTTCGGGCAGTTCGTTTCTGACAAAGGCGACCCATTCAGAAGGACACAGCACGGCGATCGCACTTTCTGGATGGCTGTCCGCCAGCAGGGCGATGCCGCGGCATCCGGCCCGCATCATCTCGTCGTCCCACGAAGGGATCTCGGATTGACCGATGGGGAATGTTTCGGCAAGACCCTGCGGATACGGTCCGAAAGGAGGCTTGAAAAAGAGCACGTCCTCGTAGCCGCCGCCTGGAGACGACCCGGTCAGGGTGACCAGCACGCGCCCGCCGAGCGAGAGGCGGTCGAGCGTCCGCTGGTAATGGACGACCTCGGTGCGCATGCAACTTTCAGAGCCCTGATAGAAGAAACGCCGCTTGGAAACATTGTCGGCACGCTCCAGTTCCCCGGCATGCCGCAGGAGCTCCCGGTAGCCTTCAAGCAGGCGAGGATGACTCCGGCAGCGGATGTCGAGAAGTTCCCAGAGCGTGCCGTCGGTGATCGCCTGCCTGATCCGTGCGATCTCGGCAAGAGTGACATAGAGATTATGGAGAGCGAGAAGCCGTTCCCGGTCCGGACTCTTTTTCAGTTCTTCCGCGGTGTGACTCCGGCAGACGGCGCACGGGCAGGGAAGCTCGCTGAGCTCTTCCACCTTCAGGCTCCCGTAGGTGGTGAGGTAGCGGCCGTCCTTTGCAAACAGTGCGTACGCAGCCGAATCGAAGATGTCGCAGCCCATGGCGACGCCGAGGGCGAACATCGCCGGGTGGCCGGCCCCGAAGAGGTGGACACAGGTCGAGGGCGAGAGGCCGCGCTTTGCCGCCAGCACCACATCGACCAGATCCTTGTAGCGGTAGTTCTCCATCAGGGGGACGACGGCGCCGATCGGGCAGAAGTCGAACCCGATCTCCTGAACGGCGACGGCGGCATACTGCCGCAGCTCAGGGAAGAGGGCGCCCTGCACAGGTCCGGCCAGTTGAGCATCCGGCCCGAGAAATGTCCGTGCTTCGCGGACCCTGCCGAGGGTGATCGCAAGTTCCTGTTCGGCCAGTTCCCGGTCTGCATCGGGCGTGGTCGGGATATCGAGAGGGACGATGATATCAGAGCCGATCGCCTTCTGGAACTCGATGGTCTGGAGGTTGGTGATCTCCACCTCCCCATAGACCATCAACTGGAAGGAGCCGGAGTCGGTCATGATGACGCCGTCAAAATCGAGAACCGAATGGAGCCCCTCAGACAGGGCGCGTTCCCGAAAGTCGGCGCTCTTCGAGAAGATGTAGGCATTGGTGATGATCGCCTCGACTCCCATCTCCTGCATCTCGCGGGGCGTGATGATCGGGAGGTGCGGGTTGACGACCGGAAGGAGTGCCGGCGTCCTGACCGTCTTTTCTCCTACCCTGAGCCGTCCGATCCTGCCGGCGATGTCCTTCTGGAGGACCTCAAAAGAGAGGCCCATTCACCCCTCCTCCTCATGGAAGATCTGCCCTTCAAAGGTGAAGACCTCGACGTCGTCCCTGCGCCAGCATCCCGGCAGAAGCCCGGCCTTGGTGCAGGTGTGATCGAGAAACGCACGCGAGTCCCAGCCGTATTCGGTCGCCACCTGCGGGAGCAGAAGGCCGCTCCTGCCGGACCCGGAGAGGATCAGGCCGTGTCGCCCGACCGCCACATGATCGGGCCGCTCCGACGGGGGGCAGGTGATTGGTTCGGGTTTGCTGAGGACGGTGACCTCAATCGCGATCCCGGACAGTTCCTCCGCCCGGACCGGCCGGAAGCGCGGGTCTTCAAGGGCAGCGGAAAGAGCCGCATGCACGATCCCCTCGCCGAGAGGCATCACCGGGTACGGCAGGCCGATGCAGCCCCGCAGATCACCTTCCCTGGTGAGTGTGACGAATACGCCCCGCATATCAGAAAATATACGGGGCAGGGGGGGTAGCGTAAACGTACCCCCTCCGAGTTCTGTTTCGAGAGCGGCGCGTGCGAGGCGCACTGCGGCCTCTCCCTCCTCACTGGTCAGCGCAATCATTACTGATATATTCACGTGCGTCTGTACTATTAAGAGGAGAGGGAGAGTGCGGCCGACGGTGGCCTTCGGGCCGCTGAGGAAAGTCCCCCCACCGACCAGGTACGCAGCCGCATGCAAGTGCGGATGGCGAGAGTCATGGCAATGACACAGAAACGACACGCCCCGCCGTCAGTGATGAAACGGCCGAGCCTCCGGGCGAGAAGCGCATTCCTGCGCGAGTTAACCCGTTGAACGTAGCGGCGGGATTCGATGAAACGGTGAATCCCTGCGGGTGCAAGCCAGAACAGGGCATAAAGGCGCCTGGGCCTGTCCGGGTATGGCGCGTAGCTGAATGCCGCACAGAACAGAAGGGGGCTTACTCCTCCGACTCCATTTTACAGTTTCCTAGAATTTCGACGCATTTTAAATCGGTTCGGCGCTGCCGGCGGGATCGCAGTGCGTCGAAGATTCAGACCTCTTGTTTCGCGTGATTCCGGAATATTTTCGAGCATTGCACGGGCCTGCATAGTTTATATCGGATCAAATCACCTTGAGTAATACGATGTATATCCCAACGCCCCAGGAACTCAGGGCAAAAAGGATCATGCTCGGCCTCCGCCAGGCAGACGTCGCCAGAAAAGCCGGGATCTCCCAGTCGATGGTGGCCAGAATCGAGGCCGGGACCGTCGACCCGAGAGTGAGCACCCTGAACAAGATCATACAGGTGCTGAAGGTCGCGGAAAGCCCGTCGATCACCGCGGAACAGGTGATGCATGCCCCGGTCCACGCGGTCTCCCCAAACGACGCCATCACTACGGCGGTGGAGATCATGAGACAGAAAGACGTCTCACAACTTCCGGTGATCGAAAACGGCATCCCAATCGGATGTGTTTCCGAATCAATGATTGTGAATGCGATCGAGCAGATAGGCATCGCGCGGGCGCACTCACGTAAAGTGAAAGATTTTATGGAATCCGGTTTTCCCACCATCCCCCCGGACATCGATATCGAGACCGTGGTCCACCTGCTCCAGCAGCATCATGCCGTGCTGGTCCTCGGGGAAGGAAAGGTGAAGGGCGTGATCACCAAACACGATCTGATCACGCTGATTGTCTAGATCAGGGAGACCAGATCCCGCAGAACAAGGGCGGGATCTTTTGCCTTTACCACGCTCGAGGCAAGAAGGACGCCGTCGGTCCCGAGGTCGAGGGCGATCCTGATACACTCACCGGTGCTGATCCCGGCCCCGGTGAGCACCTTCACCCTGGAATTCACGGTTTTCACGGCAAGAACCGAGCGTTCGATGATCCCGGGATCGGCTTTTGAAACAGAAACACCGGTGCCGATCAACTCCGGCGGTTCTATTGCCACGTAGTCGGGGGAGAGTGCCGCGGCGGCGGCGGTCGTCGCCTCGTTGTTCGTGCAGATCACAGTCTGAAGGTCGAATTTCCGTGCGGCCGCGAGGCTCCCCTCGATATTTGCAAGAGTGAGCCTTCGCTCGGAGTGGTTGATCAGCGTCCCTGAAGCGCCGGCGGCACTGATCTGCTCTGCAGTCACATGGCCGGTATGGGCGCCCGGAGCGACGCCGTCGATATGCTGCGCATAGACCGGGATCGCATAATGCATCGCAATGGGGTGGAGATCCGTGTACGCGGGGGCGACGCCGATGGTGACACCGCTCTCCTCACCGATCTCCCCGGCGGCGGCGGCGATGATCCCGGCGCGTTCGCCCATGCCCTCGGCATACGCCTTGAGATTGACGATGATTAGGGGTTTGGTCATACTATCACTCCTTCTTGATTTTTATGATGTCCCCGAGGGTCGTTGAGATCCTGCCGCCCTTCTGAGATTTCACCTCGTCATCGGAGACGTCGAGAAGTGAGATGCCGAGTGTCTTTTCGAGTTTGACGCGGACCTGATCTTCAGGAATGAGATCTCCCTTCTCAATCTTTTTGATGAGAATTTCACGCTCCTTTATCTCGTTTGCAAGTTCTTTCTGGGTCCAATTTTTCTGGATACGAGCCTTCTTTATCCTTTCGCCGAAGTCGTCGACAACCTCGCCGACCATCAGATCAAAGATGTCGCGGCCTTTGCGTTGCGGAGCGGCAGGTACAGCAGGTGCTCTCCGTCCTGGTGCGGCCGGGCGTGGCTGTACCACTTCTACACCGAGACGTGCACACTTCAGACATACCTGAAGGACTGCACCCTCGATGTTGACTCTTTTTGGGGATCCATGTATCGTATCCCCACATAATTCGCACTGCATACTACTCGCAAACACATTTAAGTCATTTTATACTATATATCTATTCGAGGAGGAGCGATGGGGGACAGCAGCTGTGATCTAACGGAACCACAGAACAGCGAAGAACTCTGCAAGTACCTGCTGGAGCGGATATCCAACCTTGAAAACCGGAATCTCGAACTGAGAGAGCGGATGCGGCAGGTGGAGTCTGAGAAACGGTATGTGGAGACGCAGAAGATCCGTTACGAACGAGAGATGCGAAAACTCCGAAGCGAAATCGAGCAACTCAGAAGTCCTCCTCTCATCGTCGGGGAGATCATCGATATCATCGATAACAACCGTGTCGTGGTCAGAAGCAGCGCAGGCCCACGGTTCCTCGTCAGGGTGTCGCAGTTCGTCGATCCGAAAGATCTGCGTGCGGGAAGCCGTTGCACCCTCAACCAGCAGTCTCTCGCCCTGATCGAGATGCTCCCGAACAACTATGATCCCCAGGTATACGGGATGGAACTCGAAGAGAAGCCTGAAGAGGCTTATTCTGATATCGGTGGGCTTGAGGCCCAGATTCAGGAGTTAAAGGAGGCGGTCGAGCTCCCTCTCACAAAACCGTACCTCTTCGAGCAGGTAGGGATCCGCCCGCCCAAAGGTGTGCTCCTCTATGGTCCCCCGGGTACGGGTAAGACCCTGCTTGCCCGTGCAGTCGCCCATGAGACAAATGCTCACTTTCTCAGGGTCGTCGGATCCGAACTGGTGCAGAAGTATATCGGGGAGGGGGCGCGCCTTGTCAGGGAACTCTTCGAGATCGCCAGGGAAAAAGCACCGGCAATAATCTTTATCGACGAGATCGACGCCGTCGGGGCGCACCGGACCGAGTCGGTGACGTCCGGCGACCGCGAGGTGCAGCGGACCCTGATGCAGCTCCTCGCCGGCATGGACGGGTTCGAAGCGCGGGGCGACGTGAAGATCATCGGTGCCACGAATCGGATCGACATCCTCGACCCTGCAATCCTGCGTCCTGGTCGGTTCGACCGGATCATCGAGATCCCGCTCCCTGACATCGAAGGGCGATATTCGATCCTGAGGATCCACACAAAAGAGATGAACCTCGAATCGCAGATCGACATCCACGAGATTGCCAGGCAGACGGAAGGGCGCAACGGCGCCGATTTGAAGGCGATCTGCATGGAGGCCGGGATGTTCGCCATCAGGGACGAGCGTTCGCAGGTCCGCGGCGAGGACTTCGTCAGGGCACTCCACAAAATCTCTTCCGGGTTCAACCGTCAGACTCTCAAGAATACGTTCGGCGAGATGTTCGCCTGATATTCAACTTTTTTGTTCTTTCGGGTTTATTGTAGTGGTGAGTCATACCTCACATGTCGGACTTTTAAAGACCCCTGATCACGCCCTCACAACGAGGCAATGGACAGGAACACAGGCCATCGCTGCCCCTCGCCGATCTTCATCAGGGGGGATCTCCCCCCGGCGCGAGAGAAGGACAAAAAGTTCTTCGTTTTGCTGTGGGGCGGCCTTCTGATCAACATGCCTTCCTCAATCCGGGGGCGCTGCCCCCGGACCCCCGGGATTGCGATTGGGTCGGGAAGGCAGAGGGAGAACCGGAAGGCCGCTCGAAAAGTCATGGTCTTCTCCGGGATCACCGGGAGAAATCGGAGGGGGTCGGATACGCTGTTGTCAGGAGAGTGCGGTTCCATCGATCGAAATTGCCATGGAGCGATCTGGGGGCGCGGAGCGATCAGGGACCGGGCCGGTCGAAGTGCCGACAAAATCTTTTCCAGGGCGAGATTTTTCGAAATCTTTCGAATATCGCTTTATCTTACCTTCCTGAAGAAATATGTTTAAATATGATGCTCAGAGAAGTACCGTTTTGATCGAGCATATCCGAGAATCGCCCCCGGTTTGAAGATTTGCCCCGATTGCAGCATCTTTAGTCATAAGTTCAGAACGATGGATCATACCGGAACTCAAAACGTACCCGCAGTTTCTCTATCGGGCTATCGCTTTCGGGGGGTGGCTGTGCGAGTGCGGGTTCCGGCGAGCGTGAGAAACACGGACGTGTTTCGTGGGGTTTTCTCCTGGAAAACGGTTCGGGGGCGACCTCGTCGACGACCGTGCCGGGCCCTGTGGATGCCCGAAGAAAAAAATATTGGAGGAAAGAGATATGAAAACCGTTTTTGTCAGGCCCGAACTGTGTATCGGGTGCAGACACTGTGAGGTTGCATGCGCGGTGGAGCATGCACAGAGCAGAAGCCTTTTCGATGCGGTCCATGAAGAAAAAATTTCGCAGCCCCGTATCCATGTCGAGACCGGGATCAATTATCTGACCTTTCCCAACCGGTGCCGGCACTGCGACCCGGCGCCCTGCATGCAGGTCTGTCCGACCGAAGCGCTGTACCGGGATCAGGACACCGACTCCGTCCTGGTGGCCTATGATCGGTGCATCGACTGCGCCGTCTGCGCCATGGCCTGTCCGTTCGGGATCATCACGTTCAGGAGCGTCCACCAGCTCTCGACCGACCGCGAAGTCAACGCAAAATGCGACAACTGCATCGACCGGCAGAGGAGCGGGAAGATCCCCGCATGTGCGGAGGCGTGCAAGACCGGCGCCCTCGAATTCGGCGACGCGAACGATCTCGTCCGTACGAGCCGGAGAGATTTCACCCTGCGGATGCTCAGATCCGAAGGGACAGAGGTTGAGCTTCAGAAAATCCCGGCAAATGTCCAGGCATTCAGGACGATCCTGGAGGAAATCGCCGGGTTATCGCCATAACTTGAGAACCAGAAGGGATGAAACGATGTACGACTCACACGCGGCGCGGAAGATCGCAGAGAGCAGGGCGCTCGACAGCGCCGATCAGGAAATTATCGTAAAGGCAATGGACGACGGCATCGAGACGGTGTGGGATCGGTTCGCCGACCAGCAGCCCCAGTGCGGGTTCGGACAGCTGGGCGTCTGCTGCAACCGGTGCGCCATGGGCCCGTGCAGGATCGAACCGTTCGGAAAAAAGCCGACGAGGGGCGTGTGCGGCGCAACCGCCGACCTCATCGTGGCGCGGAACCTGCTCGACGACCTCTCGACCGGTGCCGCCGCCCACTCCGACCACGGGCGCGAAGTCCTCGAAGTGCTGCTCGATACCGCAGAGGGAAGATCGCAGGGCTACCAGATCCTCGATGAAGAAAAATTGCAGACGGTCGCCGCGGAGTACGGCATACAGACCGACGGACGGAAGAAAGAAGAGGTCGCCGGCGACCTTGCCCGGGCGATGCTGGAGGAGTATGGCACCCTCAAAAACAGGATCCAGATGACGGAGCGCGCCCCGCAGAAGACAAAGGACGCATGGAAAAACGCCGGCATCGTCCCGCGCAGCGTCGACCGGGAGATCGTGGAGTCCATGCACCGGATCCACATGGGCGTCGGCGCGGACTACGCGAACATCCTCCTGCACGCCATGAGGACGTCGCTTGCCGACGGGTGGGGTGGGTCCATGATGGCGACGGAAGGGTCCGACATCCTGTTCGGCACCCCCACGCCGTGCACGTCCCTGGCGAACCTCGGCACGCTCAGCAGCGATCAGGTCAACGTCGTCCTCCACGGACACAACCCGATCCTCTCCGAGATGATCGTCAAAGCGGCGGAAGATCCTGAACTCGTCAAGCGCGCCGCAGAAAAAGGTGCGAAGGGCATCAACCTGGTCGGCATGTGCTGTACCGGAAACGAACTGTTGATGCGGCACGGCATCCCCATCGCAGGCACGCTGCTCGACCAGGAACTCGCCATCGCAACAGGAGCCGTCGAAGTGATGGTGATCGATTACCAGTGCATCTTCCCCTCCATCGCCCACACAGCCGGCTGCTATCATACCCGGGTCGTCGCCACCAGCGCAAAATCGAAGGTGCCGGGCGCGACCTATATGGAGTTCAGACCGGAAACCGGTCTTGACACCGCAAAGGAGATCATCGCTCTCGCAATCGAGAACTTCCCCAACCGGAACCCCGACCGGGTGCGGATCCCCGCGAAGCCGGTCCGCATGATGGCGGGATTCTCGGAAGAAGCGATCAAGAAAGCGCTGGGCGGCTCGTACAAGCCGTTGATCGATGCGATCGTCGCCGGCAGCGTCAGGGGCGTGGTGGGCATCGTCGGCTGCAACAACCCGAAGATCAAGCAGGACTACGGCCATATCACGCTCGCGAAAGAACTCATCAAACGGAACATTCTGGTCGTCGAGACCGGATGCGCCGCCATCGCAAGCGGGAAAGCGGGGCTGCTGGTGCCCGAAGCGGCCGACCTGGCCGGCGACGGGCTGAAGGCGGTCTGCAATGCGGTCGGGATCCCGCCGGTGCTTCACATGGGCTCCTGCGTCGACTGCTCGCGGATCCTGGTGCTGGCCGCGCATGTCGCCGACGAACTGGGCGTCGGTATCGGGGATCTGCCTCTCGGCGGTGCGGCGCCTGAATGGTACTCCCAGAAAGCCATCTCCATCGGCACCTACTTCGTGGCGTCGGGCGTCTACACCGTGCTCGGCATCCCGCCCAAGATCTTCGGCAGCCAGAACGTGATCGACCTCCTGACCTCTCAGCTCGACGGCATCGTGAACGCGTCGTTCGCCGTCGAACCCGACCCGATGAAGGCCGCCGACCTGCTCGAAGCGGTGATCGAGAAGAAGAGACACGCGCTCGGGATCTGATCCCGGCCCTGTCCATTTTTTTCCAAGGAGGCTACCATGGATGAAAAAACGCTTGACGACGTGATCTCCCGCTATGATTCCCCGTCCGGGAGACTGCTCGGGATTCTGGGGGAGATTCAGAACCGCGAAGGCTACGTCCCCCGCGACGCGCTGGAGATGCTCTCCGCAAAACTGGACGTGCGTCTCTCACAGCTCTACGGCCTCGTCACCTTTTACTCGTTTTTCAGTCTGAAACCTGTCGGGGACCACGTGATCACCGTCTGCATGGGAACGGCCTGTCACGTCAGGGGCGCCGTGGAAGTCCTGGCGGCCCTTGAACAACTGCTGGGCATCGAAGACGAGGCGACGCAGGACGGCAAGTTCTCCGTCACCACCGAAGACAACAGGTTCACGCTGGAAATCGCCAGGTGTTTCGGTGCGTGCAGCATGGCGCCGGTCGTCGAGATCGACGGCAACCTCTATGGATACGTTACGCCGGAGACCCTCCCGGGCATCCTCGGAAATTACGGCTGGAGGGAGTCATGACCGGTGCTGCGGAGGCCGATCTTCCTGCACGGGAGGCGGCCGGGCTGCGCAAACTCAAACCGGATCGCCCCAGGATCGCCGTCGGTCTTGCCACCTGCGGGGCGGCGATGGGCGGCGACAGGGTCTACCGGCGGTTCCAGGAGATCATCGGGGCCGGCGGCGACGACATCATGCTGACGAAGACCGGCTGCATCGGCTATTGCCGGGAAGAGCCGCAGGTCAATATCACGATCCCGGGCAGGCCTCTCGTGATCCTGCATCGGGTGGATGCGGACGACGTCGAAGAGATCGTCACGGCGGTCCGGGCCGGCGAGGTGCCGTACGAGATGGCCCTGTGCCGGGTTCCCTCATGGGACCACGTGACCGGGACGACGGTCGAGTACGGCGGCGGCTTCGACCGCATTCCCCTGTATCAGGACGTCCGGTTTTTTTCGCACCAGAAAAAAGTGGTTCTGCGGAACGCCGGGTTCATCAACCCTGAAGATATCGACGAGTACATCGCGGTCGGCGGCTACGCCGCGGCAAAAACGGCCCTGACGGAGATGGAGCCCGACGCCGTCGTTGCGGAGGTGGAGCGGTCCGGCCTCAGGGGTCGGGGGGGCGCCGGTTTCCCGACCGGGTTGAAGTGGCGGATTACGCGAAAGGCGCCCGGAGACGAGAAGTATATCATCTGCAACGCCGACGAAGGCGACCCGGGCGCCTACATGAACCGCAACGAGATGGAAAGCGATCCCCACATGCTCATCGAGGGGATGATCATCGGTGCGTACGCGATCGGTGCCAGGGAAGGCCTGATCTATCTCAGGGCCGAGTACCCGCTCGCCATCAGGCGGCTCGAACTCGCCATCGCACAGGCACGCACGTGCGGGCTGCTCGGCGAACGGATCTTCGGCACAGGATTCGATTTCGAGATCAGGATTGTAACCGGCGCCGGGGCATTCGTGTGCGGGGAATCGACGGCGCTGATCGCGTCCATCGAGGGACGGACCGGCCGGCCCCATCCCCGCCCTCCCAGGCTGACCGACATCGGCGGAGGGCTCTGGAAAAAGCCGACCGATCTGAACAATGTCGAGACATGGTGCAATGTGCCGGTCATCATTCAGAACGGCGGCGATTGGTACGCACGGATCGGGACGGAGAAGAACACGGGCACGAAGGTCTTCTCGCTCGTGGGAAAGGTCGACCGGGTCGGCCTTGTGGAGGTTCCGCTCGGGACGTCGCTGAACACGATCGTCTTCGATATCGGCAACGGCGGCAGCCAGGGAAAGAAGGTGAAGGCTGTGCAGACGGGCGGGCCGTCCGGCGGCTGCATCCCGGTCAGGCTGTTCGATACGCCGGTGGACTACGAGAACCTCAACCGCGTCGGCTCGATCATGGGCTCGGGCGGGATCGTCGTGATGGACGAGGAGACGAACATGGTCGATATCGCCCGCTATTTTGTCAACTTCGCAACCGGCGAGTCCTGCGGGAAATGCGTACCCTGCCGGGAAGGGCTCAAGCACACACTGCTCCTCCTCAACAAGATCATGGCGGGTAAAGGCACGGAGAAAGATCTCGATACGCTCGGGTTGCTGGCCGACACGATCCAGAAGACCTCGCTCTGCGGGCTCGGCCAGTTGGCGCCGAACCCGGTGCTGACAACGCTCGCATATTTCAGGGAAGAGTACGGGGCGCTGGTGAAAAAATGACGCACGAAGAAATCGGCCTGAGCGGCACACCGAAAAAATCGGTCACGATCGTCATCGACGGCAGAAAATGCCGGGCTGACGAGGGGGAGATCGTCCTGTCGGCGGCGCTGCGCGAGGGAGCGGCGATCCCGCACCTCTGCTACGAGGCGTCGCTCGATCCGTACGGCGCCTGCCGGCTCTGCATGGTGGAGGTCTGCCACAACGGGAAAACGTCGATGGTTACGGCGTGCACCCTGCACGCGACCGAAGGTCTTGAGATCCGCACCGATACCCCGGAGATCGTGAAGTACCGGAACGTGTTGTTCGAACTGTATCTCGCGGAAGCGCCGAAGTCGGACGTGATCAAGGAGATGGCGGCGCGCTACGGCGTCACCAGGACGCGGTTTTTAAAGAAGATCGACACCGACGATCCGCTCGGCGGCAGCTGCGTTCTCTGCGGGCTCTGCGTCCGGGTCTGCAACGAGATCATGGGCGCCGGCGCGATCGGTTTCGTCAACCGCGGCCCGTACACGGTGGTCGGCACGCCGTTTTTCGAAGCGAACACGGACTGCATCGGGTGCGGCGCCTGTGCGAACGTCTGCCCCACGCATGCGATCAGAATCGAGGACCGCGACGGCGAGCGGGTCATGCACTCGTGGGGCGGCGGCAGGGTACGGCTGGCGCAGTGCGGTGTCTGCGGGAAATATTATGCGCCCGGGGCGCTGACGGCGGCCACCCTTGCGAGGCTCTTGCCGCCGTTGCGGGACGATCTTGCAGGACTCTGCCCGGCGTGCAGGGCGAAAAGAATCGCCGACGAGGAGATCAGGGTAAACATGAGAGGAGGTGCAGATCACCATGTGCGACCACGAAGATCCTAAGGACAAAATTCTCGATGCCGCTCAGACGATCCGGCAGAACACCCGCAAAGAGACGGAAAAAGGGTTCCGCGTGGTGATCGCTGGAAAAGGCGGCGTCGGCAAGACCACGATCACGGCGCTTCTCTCGCATCTTTTTGCGCGGGACGGCCTGACCGTTCTTGCCGTCGACGAAGATCCGCAGATGAACCTGCCCTATGCCATGGGCGTGCCGCGTGAGAGGAGCGACGCCGTCGTGCCGCTGACGAAAAACCTCGATTACGTGGAGGAGAAGACCGGAGCACGGCCTGGTGCCGGCTGGGGGCTCATGCTGAAACTCAACCCGGACGTTTCCGACGTGGTGGAGAGGTTCGGGATCAGAGGGCCGGACGGCGTGAATATCCTTGTGATGGGGACGGTCGTGCAGGCGGCGACCGGGTGCCTCTGTCCGGAAAACGCGTTGCTCGAATCGATCGTCAGGTTTATCAACCTGCGAGAGGGCGAGGTGATCCTGATGGACACGCAGGCCGGCGTGGAGCACTTCGGGAGGTCGATCGCGCAGGGCTTCGACCAGGCGGTGCTTGTCACCGACCCGACGTTCAACGCCGTGCAGGTCGTCAAACATGCGGCGGTGCTGGCGAGGGAACTGGGTATTCCCACGGTCCATCTTGTCGTCAACCGGGTGCGTTCTGAGAGGGACGTGGAAAAGGTGGAGGAGATTCTCGGCGATACGGCTGACCTGTTCACCGACCGGTTCTTCCTGCCGTACGAGGAGCGGTTGATCGAGTGCGAGCCTGACGTTGAGCCGATGCTTGCCGGGGTCCCGCCCTCGCCGTTTGTGGAGGAACTCGGGGCCGTCAGGTCGGCGTTGCTGCGGTACGGGACGAAATAGTCGATAAGAATTCCACTGTCCGCAGATCCGGGGGAATATTCTGATTTCCCGTGACAAGGGCCTGCCCCTCTCCAGCGATCCTGGAAGATCGGGGGGCTTTGTCTGGAGATCCCGGGGGTCGCCGTCCATGAGGTGCGGGATCGAGCCTATCATTAGCGTGCAGCCCCAAACCATCTCAGGATATGACAGAGATCCAGCAGTCACCCGGACGGAGAAGCGATATGCCTGAGTTCGCCCTGACCGGATGGGTGGAGTGCGGCGGTCGGCGCCTCTCAGGCGAAGAGGTGCAGGCCGTTCTCTCAGAAGATCCTCGCACCGCCATGCGGTTCGGCGGCGAGTTCTCGTTTGCCTGCGGGGCGTGGCGGGCGCGCGATCATTTCGGGATCGCGCCCGGCGATTGCCCGGCGGGCACGCTCACCCGCAACGGGGCGATCGTCGGCCGCGTGGACCCCTGTTACCCGGCCGGGGACCTCGAGACGGCGATCGTCGAGGCGGTCGATCTCAGGACCGCGGACGATGCCGTCGTGGCACTCTCGGGCGGGGTGGACTCGGCCCTCGTTGCCGCCCTCGCCCGCCTCCCCTGCGTCGTCGTCGGCCTCGAAGGATCGCACGACCACGGGCGCGCCCTCGCCCTCGCCGGCGCCCTGGGTCTGACCTGCGACATCGTCACGGTCACCGAAGAGGAGGTGGCCGGTGCGCTCAGGGAGGTGATCGCTGTTCTGGACGATCCGAATCCGGTCGATGCCGCCATCGCCGCGACCGAATATTTTGTCGCCCGCCGGGCCGACGAGCAGGGGTATCGCCGTATCCTGGCCGGACAGGGTGCGGACGAACTCTTCGGCGGGTACGCGAGGTATCTGGAGAGCCAGGACCTTGCAGCCTCGCTTGATGCAGGCGTTGACGACCTCCCGCGGCAGATCGCCCGCGACGGAGCCGTCGCTTCCCTTTATGGGACTGCGTTCTCTCTCCCGTACCTGGATCTGCGCGTCGTAGCAGCGGCCCGCGCCATCCCTCCCGAAGAGAAGGTGTGTGGCGGCGTCAGGAAGGTGCCCCTTCGGGAGGTCGCAGAACGGCATATGCCCCGTGAATTTGCCCGGGGAGAAAAGAAGGCGATGCAGTACGGGAGCGGGATCTGGAAAGCGATCCGGCACTTCTCCCGTCGCAACGGTTATTCCCGGGTTGCCGACTGCCTGATAGACATGAAAAAGAGATCATGAGCAGCCGATCTGCTCCCCCCTCATGCAGGGACGGATCGATGAGTGTGCCGGCCTCCAGGGGAAACCCGGCACACAGAGCAGTTCCCGGAGTGCGGTGCGGCGTTGCCCCGACTTCATCTGTGGCCCGCAGCGGAAGGGTCGGATGGTTACACAGGATAAAGCCCGGCGATACGAGGACCTGGCCGGGGAGTACGTCACCGGGAGTACAACCATGGGTGCGATGCGGCTGATGGGGCCGCACGCCCGGAGACGGTGCAGGCGCTCATCTCAGAGTGCAACGACCGGTATCAGGGAGTGTTCCTGGCTCACCGATCGATGCCAACACATAAGTACCGGTTTTTTGTACCCTCTATGCAGGGAAAACATGCTGCATACTCGAGACATTATCAAAAAAATCTGGGATGCCCAGGGCTATGGGAACCTTGCCGTCTGGGAGAACGGGATGACCGAGGTCATCGAACCCGGTGCAACGCCGGAAAGAGATGGTACACCCCCACTTACAGTATTCAAACCCCTCGCTCTTGTCGGTGGATTTTCCATGCTTGATTTCGCACTCACCGACGGTGAGTTGCTGAACTTCATCGAGACCGCAGTGATCCGGGCAGGTGGAGAGATTGTCAGGGACTGAGCGGATTGCTCCGTGTGTCAACGACCCCGCGCCTGTGTGGACGGGGCTTGAGACTGTATCATGTCGATAGTTCTCGTCCGGGTGGCTGACTGCACCCCTGCATCTCCAGGTTG
>JASGMW010000071.1 GCA_030156225.1 Methanofollis sp. | reverse complement strand
GTAGGTCTGTACCGTCCGGTCGAGAAGATCGGTGTCGGGACAGTCCATCTTGAGGATGACAGTCTTTGCGGTGAGCACATATACTTATTTCACTCAAAATCATTTAATATTATGTGTGTGAACCGCAATCCCTCCCCGGCCTAAAGACCGGGGACTCCTTGCGGAGTTAGTTGAACGTCGACAGGAGACACAAGAATGAAAAATCAACAGCGGATCCTCTGTGCAGGAGTTGCCATTGTTGTGGTCGCCGCCCTCCTTGCAACCGTGGCGATCACCTTTTGGCCCCATGAGGAGAGAGCCTATACGACCGTCATCGAGGGAAAAATCTTCTTTTCGGAGAACTTCTCTCATGGCACGTACAATCTGGGCAGCATCGTCACTGATCCTGAGAAAAACAAAACCGCTATCTATCCAGATTTCAATCTCAGTGCTGGTCTTGGAAGGAATACGTTCACCCTCCCCTGCATACGTGAACACGACGGAATTTTCGACGGTTCCAGCGCTTTCTGCACTCTGAATATATGGACCCCGTCCGGGGATGAGCAGAGCCAAAAGATTTCACTGGATCGGACAGGGACAGAGACATTAAGTGTCTCTCTTGTTGCACAACAGTCAGGGGAAGGAGGTTTCAGGATCACGGCAACAAGCGTTGGGTGATCTCGTCACTCTGACACCCTAATTTTCTCTTCTGTTTCTGTAATTCTTGCCCTGGGTCCTGGGGATCGATCCTGGTGTTTTTTTATTCCCTCGTCCCCACAGATTGATTTCATCCAAACACCCACCATCTATACAATGCAACGAGATCTGGTGCGGCGGGGCAGGCTCAGCGACGACCGGACAGGCGAGGTGATGCACTTCCTCTCTTCCATGACGGCCGATCGCGAGATCGCCGATATGGACGTGCTGGTGGATATGGCCCACCTCCTGATGCTCTCCAGGCAGGGGATCATCGACCGCGAGGCGGCCGTGGCGCTGATGCGGGCTCTCCTTGGATTCTACCGGGACGGCATCCCGGCGGAGGCGTACGACGAGCAGTTCGAGGATATCCACGCCGGCAAGGAGGCGGTGCTGATCGGGCAGGTCGGCGAGGCGTTCGGGGGCCGCCTCCATATGGCCAGGTCGCGCAACGACGAGGTGGCGACCTGCATCAGGATGCGCCTGCGCCGGGAACTCATCGCGCTGATGGAGGAGACCTGCACTCTGCGCGGTGTGCTGCTGGAGACGGCGGCCGCACATCTCCACACTATCATGCCGGGCTTCACCCACCTCCAGCACGCCCAGCCGACGACCCTCGCCCACCACCTGCTCGCCTACGAGCAGGCCCTCTCCCGCGACTTCGCCAGGTTCGCCGATGCCTATGCCAGGCTGAACGAGTGCCCCCTCGGTGCGGCCGCCTTCGCCTCGACGGGATTTCCGATCGACCGTGAGTACACGGCCCGCCTCCTCGGTTTCGACCGTCCGATGGGCAACTCCATGGACGCCGTCTCGGCGCGGGACTTCGCCATCGAAGCCCTCGCCGACTGTGCGACGATGACGGCGACGACGAGCCGACTCTGCGAGGAGATGATCATCTGGAGCACCGCCTTTGTCAGATTCGTCACCCTTGCCGACGACTACTCATCGACGAGTTCGATCATGCCCCAGAAGAAGAATCCCGACACCGCCGAGATCATGCGCGCCAAGACCGGGACCGTCGCCGGGGCGCTCGTCTCGGCCCTCACCATCACGAAGGGCCTGCCGATGAGTTACAACCGCGACCTCCAGGAACTCACCCCCCACCTCTGGCATGGCATAGGGGCGGCAGAGGAGAGCCTTGTCGTGCTCGCCGGGATGATCAGGACCGCCACCTTCAACACCGAGAAAATGGCCGAGGAAGCCGGGAAGGGCTTTTCGACCGCGACCGAACTCGCCGACGTGATGGTGCGGGAGTTCGGCCTCCCCTTCAGGACGGCGCACTCCATCGTCGGTCGGGCCGTGAAGATGGGCGCCCTGGACCTCGACACCCTGGAGGCGGCGGCAGAGGAGGTTGCAGGCCTCTCCCTCAGGGAGCGTGGCCTCACCCCCGAGAGGATCGCCTCGGCCCTCGACCCGGCGGTCTCGGTCGCCGAACGAAGCGCCGTCGGCGGCCCGGCGCCGGCGGAGACCGGGCGGGCCTGCATCGGGAGGAAAGAATATCTGACAGCGGACCGCACCCGCGTCGCCTCCCTGAAGAAGGCCCAGGAGGCGGCCGTCACCGAACTGATTGCAGAAGCAGAGAGGCTGGCAGCATGAGTGACACCTTTACGACCGGCGACATCGTCGCCGCCTCCTGCCGGGGCCAGCCGGTGGAGGGGATCTATATCACCGACCGCGACGGCATGGCGGTCGTCAAACTGGGCAGCGGCTACAACATCGGGGTGGACCCGGCGACCTGCACCCTCGTCGCGAAGAGCGGCGAAACGGCGGTGCAACCGCCGCTCACGGTCGAGCAGGACGAGAGCCTGCCCGAACTCGCGATCATCTCCACCGGCGGGACGATCGCATCGAAGATCGATTACCGGACCGGCGCGGTAACGAGCCAGTTCACCGCCGACGATATCCTCCGGGCGATCCCTGGCCTCTCCTCGATCGGCCGGTACCGCGCCGGGGTGCTCGCCACCATCCTCTCCGAGAACATGACGCCTTCGATCTGGCAGGATCTGGCGCGGGCGATCCACGCCGCAATCAGGGACGGCGCCGCCGGGGTGCTCGTCACCCACGGCACCGACACGATGGCCTACTCGGCGTCGGCCGTCTCGTACATGCTCGACACCCCGGTCCCGGTGGTCTTCGTGGGCTCCCAGCGCTCGGCAGACCGGCCAAGCAGCGACAACGTCATGAACGGGATGTGCGCCGCCGCAGCGGCGGGCGCCGATCTCGGCGAGATCGCTGTGACGATGCACGCCACCACCAACGACGATTTCTGCGCCGTCCACCGGGCGACCAGGGTCAGAAAGATGCACACCTCCCGACGGGACGCCTTCCAGAGTCACGGCATGGCCCCGATCGGGCGGGTGGATTTCCCCTCGCTTGCGGTGCACCTCACGGACGACGCGGTGCGCCGGGGCGCCTGCACCCTCGCGCTGCACGACCGTCTCGAAGAGCGCTGCGGCCTGCTCTATTTCTACCCCGGCATGGCCCCCGAGATCCTCCGGGCCTACGAGGGCTACCGTGGTCTGGTCATCGCCGGCACCGGTCTCGGCCACGTCTCGACCGGCTGCATCAGAGCGGTGCGGGACCTGATCGACGCCGGCGCCGCCGTGGTGATGACCTCCCAGTGCCTGCACGGCCGGGTCTGCGACCGGGTCTACGACACCGGCCGCGACCTGCTGTCTGCAGGCGTGATCGAGGGCGAGGACATGCTCCCCGAGGCGGCGCTCACCAAACTGATGTGGGTGCTCGGCAACGAGTCCGACCCCGAACGGGTGCAACGGCTGATGACGGCCGATCTGAAAGGCGAGATCAGGAGGAGGTCGGACCATGGACTATAAGGCGCTCGGGCTGAAGGCCGGCATCGAGATCCACCAGCAGCTCGACACGGAGGAGAAACTCTTCTGCCGCTGTCCGACGACCCTCAGGAAGACCGGGGAGCACGCCGGCGAGTTCTTCCGGTACCTTCATGCCACGGTCTCCGAGATGGGGGAGATCGACCGGGCGGCGGCAGAGGAGATGATGGACCGGCGTCAGTTCCACTACCTCACCTACGACACCACCTGTCTGGTGGAGAACGACGAGGAGCCGCCTGCGCCGATGAACCGGGAGGCCCTCGAAATCGCCCTCGCCCTCGCCAAAATCTTTGCGATGCACCCGGTGGAGCAGGTGCACACGATGCGAAAACTCGTCATCGACGGCTCGAACACCAGCGGGTTCCAGCGGACGGCCCTCGTCGCCATGGGCGGCATCCTCCCGAACGGCGGGGTCGTCGAGACGATCTGTCTGGAGGAGGAGGCGGCGCAGCGGGTCGAGGGCAGCACCTTCTCCCTTGACCGTCTGGGCATCCCGCTCGTCGAGATCACCACCTCGCCCTGCATGTTCACCCCGGAAGACGTCCAGCAGACGGCCGAGTACATCGGCATGGTGCTCAGGTCCACCGGGAAGGTGAAACGGGGGCTCGGCACCATCAGGCAGGACATCAACGTCTCGATCGCTGCGGGAGCGCGGGTCGAGATCAAGGGTGTGCAGGAACTCGACCTCATCGCCGAGGTTGTCCGCCGTGAGGCGCAGAGACAGACGACTCTGCTTGCGATCCGCGACGAACTCCGCGCCCGCCGCGCCTCGGTCGGCGAGGAAGTCCGCGACGTCACCCCCCTCTTTGCCGGGACAGAGTCCTCAATCCTGAAGAAGGCAAAGGTGATCAGGGCGTTCGTTCTCCACGGCTTCGCCGGCCTGGTGGGCCGTGAGATCCAGCCCGGCCGCAGGCTCGGCTCAGAGATCTCGGACTACGTAAAAAAATGCGGGCTCGGCGGGATCTTTCATTCCGACGAACTCCCGGCCTACGGCGTGACCGCCGAAGAGGTGGCCCGCCTGCGCGAGCACCTCGGCGCCGCAGACGAGGACGCGATCGTCATCGTCTCTGGCTCGAAGGAGAAGACGGCGTGCGGCGCACGGCAGGCGCAGCACCGCGCCCGCCGCGCCCTCGAAGGCGTCCCCGAAGAGACCAGAAAGATGCTCGAAGAAGGGAGCACGTCGTACATGCGCCCCCTGCCCGGCGCCGCGCGGATGTACCCGGAGACCGATGTCTTCCCGGTGGCGATCCCCGATGGTCTCTGGGAGGAGATCAGAGCGCCAGAACTTCTCTGCGATCTCGCAAGGCGCTTTGAAAACGATCTCGGCCTCGACGCTGCCCTTGCACGCCAGGTCGTCTCCTCCGAGAGCCTGCCTCTCTTCAGGGCGGCCGTCGACGCCGGGATCAGGCCGAACCTGGCCGCACGAACGATCCTCGGCACCCTCAAGGAACTGGGACGGGACGGCGTCGCCGTGAGCCGCCTTGCCCCTGCGGAGATCCTTGCCGTGCTCCGGGCGGTCGAGGACGGCACGGTCGCAAAGGAGGCGATCCCCGAGATCCTTTCCGCCGTCGCCGCCGGTACGGCGGTGGCCGAAGCCGTCGGAGCGCATGCGGGTGGGATGAGCGACGGGGATCTCGCCACCCTTGTGCAGGCGATCGTCGCCGATCGCATCGATTTCGTCCGGGAAAAAGGGATGCGCGCCCTCGGCCCGCTGATGGGTCTCGTCATGGCAGAGGCCCGCGGAAAAGTCGACGGAAGGAAGGTGAGCGAGGCCCTGCGGCAGGAAATTTCCCGGGTGATCTGAGCAACATCTTTAAACCCGGTATTGAGTAAATATATAGAGAGTCTGATTATGGGAAAAACAGGAACCACCACCTGGGCACAGGTGAAGAATACCTCGGGCAAGATCCGCCTGGTCAGGGGAAAAGAGGCGGCATCAAAAAAGCCGGGACCGAACCAGCGTTTCAAGCCGTCGTCGACACTGAGGAAGATCGCAATCCAGGCCGAACGCCAGCAGGGCCGCGGCAGACCCCAGCGCAGCGGCGCACGCCGCGGCAGGGGCGGACGCAGCCACGGCCCGGAGATCGCGGACCAGCGGGTCCGGAGGCGCATGCCCCGGTCCAAGGCCACTGCGATGGGCGTGAAGCAGAAATCCAGATAAGACCTGATATCCCCTTCCAAATCATCTTTTATATCTTCTGCATCCATTCAATGTATGGATCCGAAGACGGCCGTTTTGCAGTATCAGTACGGTGAAAACGCGAAATCCGAACTGATCCGTGCGTCAAAACTGATCGGAGGGCTGACCGGCTTTTCAGATGCCGAGAAGGTCGGCGGGAGGAAGATGCTGCTTCTCATGCTCGAAGATCTCCGTGCAGAGATCGAATTCGCCCACAAGAGCACAGGCAACGCCTCGTTCAGCAAGGCGGCCGGGATGCTGGGCACCGTAATCTCCATGGTCGAGGGAGCCAACTACCACGAGGCGATCCCGAAGGTTGCAGAGGCGATCTCGGCAGCGACCACCGCCGCCCAGGAGGCATGGGAGGCGCTCAGCGCTCATGGACTTCTCTGAGTTTCTTGCGTTCCTCGAAGCCCGCCAGTCGGTCAGGGAATACAACGCCGACGAGGACGTCAGCGACGAGGAGATCGCCGCGATCATGGAGGCCGCGTCGTCGGCGCCGAGCGCGGGCAACATGGAGGCGTGGGACGTCGTCGTCGTCAGGTCCGAGGACCAGCGCGAGGCGCTTGCCGGCGCCGCCTACGGGCAGGAGCATATCGCAGCAGCGCCGGTGGTCTGCGTGGTCTGCTCGAACTATGTACGTTCGATGTCCAGATACGGCGAACGGGGTATTCTTTATGCTCTTGAGGACGCAACCATTGCCTGCACCTATATGATGCTCGCAGCCCATGCCCTTCGTCTCCACTCCTGCTGGGCGGGCGCCTTCGATGAGGACGCCGTCAGGGAAGTCATCGGCATTCCCGGACATATCCGCCCGGTCGCGCTTCTTGCCGTCGGGAGGGGGACCGTGCCGGCGGCGCGGACCGGGCGTATGCCGGTCGGCGAGCATATTCATAGAGAGACCTGGTAAGCCTTCCGGAACTGAGAGATTTCATGACCGATTACAGCGTATCACTTGAATCAGCATGGGTCATCAAGGACGTCAAGTCACTTGACGACGCCATCGGGATCGCGATCAGCGAGGCCGGAAAACGGCTCAATCCCTCGGCAAAGTTTGTTGAGATTGAAAACGGGTTTATCCAGTGTCCATACTGTGAGAACGACCTGAACTGTGCCCTTGTCGTGGCCAACACCGCTCTGGTCGGACTTTCCCTTGCCATGAAGGTTTTCAACGCCGAGTCGGCCGAACACGCCTCAAGGATCGCAAAATCCGTCATCGGCAAGGCGTTCGGCAATATTCCGCTGAAGATCACAGACGTGCAGGAGTTATGATCAGCGTCGTCGGGCACACGGCAATCGACCATATCTGCCGCGTGCCGTATTTTCCCGAACGGCACACCTCCGTTCCCACCCGCGACCACCGGATCTTCTTCGGCGGCGGGGCGGCGAACATCGCCGCCGGGATCGCCACTCTCGACGAGCCGTGCACGCTCGTGAGCGCGGTCGGCCCGGACTTTCCGGGCAGCGCCTATGAACGATACCTGGATGAACTCGGTATCGTGCGGCAGTTTTTTTACGTTGACGACTGCCCGACGGCCACCGCCTTCATGTTCAACGACGAGAGCGGCGACCAGATCACGTTCTTCGACTGGGGGGCCTCGCGGGCGTTTGAGACCGCCGACGCACCCGCCCTCGATTTCGTGCACATGGCGACTGCCGACCCGTCGTTCAACGTGAAGGTGGCGGAAAAGAGCGATTTCGTCTCCTTCGATCCGGGTCAGGATATCGCGAAGTATTCAAAGGAGCAATTCGAGACGATCCTGGACAATATTGCCATTCTCTTTGCGAACCGGCACGAAGCGGCGCAGATGGCCGGGACGCTCGGGATCTCGGTCCGCGATCTTGCCGCCAGGGTGGAGATCGCTGTCTTCACCATGGATTCCGAAGGGTGCATGCTGTACGTGCACGGCGAGGGGCAGAGCGTTCCGGCGGTGCGCGTGAACGCGGTCGATCCGACCGGGGCCGGCGACGCCTTTCGGGCCGGGTTCCTGACGGCGTACCGCCGCGGCTACGCCCCACTCCGTTGCTGCACCGTCGGGACGGTGGCGGCGTCTTTTGCGGTCGAAAGGATGGGATGCCAGACGAACCTCCCGACATGGGAGCGGATGGCGGAGCGGCACGGCCGGTATTTCGGAAGTATCTGATCACAACAGGCCGACATCGTTTTCTGGCACGGCGGGAATGGATCGAAGAGGGGGAGATCGATGAAAGAGCAGGGGGAGGGCAGCGACGTCAAAATGGCAGAGCTGTCAAAGTACATCTTCACCGCACCGTCATGGCCCCGTTCCCTGGTCATCATCATCCTTCTCGGCATGTTCATCGACGCGGCAAGCCTCAGGTCCGGGAGCATCGCGCCGTTTTTCGGTACCTTTGCCTTCTCCGTACCCGGCATTCTGGCCACGCTCCTGACGCGGCCCCTGCTGCGCAGCCGGGGGAAGATGATCACCTGGAACCGTTCAGCCCTGCTTGCGGCGGCCGGGACGGTCTTTGCAGTCATCATCGCCATTTTCCCGGTGGCGCTCGGGCTGGAGGCGTACCTTCCGCTCAGTTTTGCGATCGCGATGGGCTTCGTCTTCGCGGTGAGGCTGCTGGTGCTGGCGGCGATTGCCGACTACCATCTCTCCCGCGTCGTGCTGCCGGCTCTGCTGCAGAGCGGGTTCGGGATAGTCGTCACGGCCTTTTTCTTCGGGCCTGGCTATCTCGCTCTCGGGGCGGTGCTGCACCTTGTGTTCGGGTTCGGCTGCCTGCTGTTTATCCGGGTCATCGAACGCCCCCTGAACAAGGGCTTCAACATCAGCGCCCTCAACTTCGTCAACACCTTCATCGAGCACATGACCGACGGTTCGAAGAGAATGGAGGACTTTTTCAGGGAGATCGGCGAAGAAGTGACGGTGCCGCAGGTCACCGTCGCCATCGCCCGCGAGGGGCGGGGCAGCATCCTGTTCACCGTTCCGAACGTCCACCCCGGCCCCATGGGGGAGATCGGCGGCGGGAACCTGACGAAGAGGATCCACGACGCGTTCTCCGAGGAGGTGCTCACCACCCACGGCTGCTCGACCCACGACTTCAACCTCGTTTCCGAGTCGGAGTCGGAAAAGATCATCGCGGCCATGCGGGACTCGCTCGACGGCGTGGAGTTTGTCCCTCGTGCCGGGCGGTCGCAGCGTCTCCAGGCCGGTTCGGTGAACGTGCTCTGCCAGCCCGTGGGGGACGCCCTGCTGATGGTCTCGACGCGCTGGCCGCAGAAGACCGAGGATCTGACCTTCGCGATCGGGATGACGGTGATGGCCGAGGGGCACAGCAGGTTTGCCCACTGCGCGTTTGTCGATGCCCACAACTGCATGGCAGACGTCGCTTCTCCGGTCACCCTGGGTTCAAAGGTAGGGAACGATTACCTGGCGGCGGCGATGAAGGGCATCGATGCGGCGGCGGACGGCGCCGTCTCTCCTTTCAGGGCCGGGGTGGCGCATGTGCCGGTGCCGTTCTCCCGCGACGAGGGGATCGGCGATATCGGGGTGCAGGCGCTCGTGATCGAGGTGGAGGGACAGCGGACGGCCTACATTCTCTTCGACGGCAACAATATGGTTGAAGGCCTCCGTCCGGCGGTGCAATCGGCAATCGACGGCCTGGTGGACGAGTGCGAGGTGATGACCTCGGACTCCCATGTGGTGAACACGATCAGCGGGAAGAACCCGGTCGGGATGCATGTCCCGCCCGAGAAACTCGTCCCTTATGCCGTCGAAGCAGTGGAGGCGGCGATCGCCGATCTCGCGCCGGCGAAGGCGGGGGCGGCGTCGGCATGCTGCCGCGACATCATGGTCTTCGGGTCGAACCGGATCTCCGAACTGGCGAGCACAGTAAATGCCATGCTCGTTTTCATCCCGCCCCTTTCGCTCGCGATCCTGCTGGCGGCGTTTTTGTTGTCGGTGATCGCGTATATCGTGATCGGGTGAAGGGGCGTGTCCCTCCCGGCTTTTTTTTCGTTGTGAGGACGGTTTTTCGATCGGGTCGGTGTCTCTTCTGTCTGGTCATTACAGGTTTCTGCGAGGAGTGATGCCAGGCCCACTGGCAGATCGAAATACACAAGGCTAATGTTGTACCATCTTGTGCCGTCGGTTGAATGTGATATCGAAGATATTTTAGGAGAGAAGATCGAATCCCTCGACACCAGGGTAGATCCGATGCCGATGAATCTGCCGGGGAGGGAAGGGAGGATGATTCAAAAAAAAGGAAATCTCGATCATGAGTGAACCTCTAGTCAACTACCCCGGCCTGAAGGCCGGGGCTTGAGACTCTCTCCTGTCGATCGTTCTCGTCCGGGTGGTTGACTGCACCCCTGCACCTCCGGGATGTACCTGCAGGTGCGTGCTCTGGCCTCGATGTTCCGGGCACCGATCAGGTCGGCATGGAGCGAATACCCGCAGCATTCGCAGACAAACGACTTCCTGTGCCGGTTGTTTTTGCTGATGTGGTT
>JASGMW010000005.1 GCA_030156225.1 Methanofollis sp. | reverse complement strand
CCACGCATGTCCATACTGTGGGTTTGTTGCCGAGAGAGATTACAACGCTGCGGTGAATATTCACCGCGTGGGGATGGAACAGCCCTTTGAGCCTGTGGAAACGATACCTCTCCATCACATCGCTGTGATGCACGTGCTGTCCATGAAGCAGGAAGCCCCGTCCTTCAGGCCGGGGTAGTTCACACCTCTCTTCCCATGTTGAGCAGATGGCTGCTCATGAATCACGGGAATATGAAGTGAAGGGCATTCCCCTCGTCTGCCCTATCTGCGGCAGGAACCGTTTCTGAACGAGAATGACCCAGATGAACACGAGCGGAGCGACCCTCTTCGGCCTCGACTGGGCGAACCGAAACGCGGACAATTATATCTGCGAGTACTGCGGCCACATCCTCTGGTTCTGGCAGGAGTGATGATCTTGCGGGGTAAAGGGGTGGAGCGAGAAGACCCTGGCCTTCAGTCGGGGATAAAAGCGGAACCCCTTTTGATGTAACGACATATATGCGCCAGACACCTGTCCGTCCTGAAAACGGGTTTTCCTGATCCATGATCTAACATCGTTCAGACAGGGATAAGGGGATAAGCGTTCAGGCGCTCTCCGGAATGACACGGATCGCACTCGCCTTGATCGACGCCAGAACACTCATACCCGGGGCGAGATCGCAGTCTTCGGCCGACTGCCTGGTGACGAGTGCCACGATCGGGAAGCCAGCGTTCAGATACACCTCGGTGAGGGGGCCGCCGAACGAGACAACCGCGGTGATCACGGCCCCGAAACGGTTCCTTGCGGTGCTCTCCTCCCCATCCCTGACATGGAGCGTCACGTCGGCGGCCCTGAAGACGACATCCGCGGCGGTGCCCGGGCAGGCATCTGAGACAGCGACAATGCTCCTCCCCTGTATGTCGATCGAAGCGAGCCCGTCTGCATTGGCGGCGACGACCCCGTTAAGGATGTTCTCCATGCCGACGAACCGTGCGACCGCCGTGCTCTCCGGCGTCTCGAATACCTGATTGGCCGGCCCCTCCTGGACGAGCCTGCCGTCGAGGACTACGGCGCATCTGGTTGCCATGCGCAGGAGTTCTTCTCGCGCGTGGGTCACCTGAACGATCGTGAGGCCGGTTTCCCGGTGGACCCGCCGGAGGTCGGCTATCAGGCGTTCCCGCGTGATCGGATCGAGAGCGGCGAACGGTTCGTCAAGGAGGAGGATCTCGGGCTCGGACGCGAGGGCGCGGGCGATCGCTACCCGTTGCTGTTCTCCGCCGCTCATTGTGCCCGGGAAACGATCTCTGAAAGATTCTAGCCCAAACGTCCGGAGCAGTTCCCTGATCCGCCTGTCGATCTCTTCTTTCGGGCGTTTCTGCATCGCAAGACCGAAACCGATATTCTTCTCCACGGTCATGTGCGGGAAGAGGGAGTAGTCCTGGTACACGAGAGCAATCCGTCGTTTTTCTGGTGGAACACCGGAAGCGTCCCGTCCGTGGATGAGGATCTCCCCCTCGTCGGGCAGGTGGAGCCCGGCGATCATCTCCAGGATCACGGTCTTTCCGGCCCCTGAGGGCCCGATGATAACGTAATAATCCCCCTCGTTTATCGTGAAAGAGACGTCCTGCAGGGCGAAGTCCCCGAGCGTGAGAGAGACATGCCTAAACCCGATCATCGTGCCTCCCGATAAAGCGCGACAGGTAGCGCAGCGTCATGAACACGGCGAAGCAGGCGATGATCATGACGAACGCCACAGTGCTGCTTTCCTTTATCCCGCTTGTCGTGAACCGGTAGTAGATCAGGGTCGAGATCACCATCGGGTAGTAGGCGATCATGATGATGGCGGCAAACTCCCCGATCGCCCTCCCCCACGCAAAGATCATTCCGTTGTAGATGTCCCGCGCCGAGAGCGGGAGGACGATGTGGCGGAAGGCGGAAAACCTGCTTGCTCCGAGGGTGCGCGCCACGTTCTCCAGGTGAACCGGCACCTTTTCGAACCCCTCTCGCGCCGAGTTGACAAAGTACGGCGAGGCCACGAAGAGCATGGCGATGACGATGCCGGGATAGGCATCCTCGAAGTGAAAGCCGATATTGTAGAAGGGAGCGCCGATCAGTCCCCGCTTCATGAAGAGCATATAAACGAGGAGGCCGGCCACGGTATGCGGGAGCATGAGGGGAATGTCGACGATGGTCTCCACGAGCCCTTTTCCCCTGAAATTCGTCCTGGCAAGTACATATGCGAGCGGGACCCCGAAGATCATCAGGATCGCGACGGCGTTCGCGCCGGCCCCCATGGTGAGGACAATCGAGTCGATCACTTTCGCATCGGCGGCGACCTGCACCACGTGAGGAATATCGGCGAGTTCTTTCACCGTCAGGTTCAGCAGAGCGAGGACAGTGAGACCCAGAATGACGCCGCCGAGAAGAGAGAACGAAACGAGGCAGCGATCACGGAGTACTAAGGTCTGTGCCATGGATCACCGGTATGATGCCTCAAAAAGGGAGGGGTCAGGAGGTCGATACCAGGTCTTTCAGTTCGGTCGGGACATGCCCGTACCCGCCCGCCGGAACGATCGAGGGCTGACCCTGTTCGCCCATGATCTGCTGCCCTTCGGGGCCGATAAGCATTTTGATGAATGCCAGGCCCGCGTCCGGGTTCTCGGCGTTGTTCGGGACGGTTGCGCCGTATACGATGGGCTGGCCGGTCATCATGCCGCCCTCGGTGTCGATCCTGACCGTTGCATAGTCGTCGGCATACTTCACGGCTGAGAGGTCGATCGCCTCCGGGAGTTCGAGGAAGTTCAGGTTGTTCTGCACGGCAACCGACCGGTACTCCCATGCATAGTCCAGTCCGCCGCTATCGAGCATTTGCACGAGTTCCACCGATTTCGGCCTGATCTGCAGGGTGCCCTTCGGTTCCGGCGAGGTGGCGTGGATGGTGGAGACGCCGTTGTCCTCGGTCACGGTGAGGTTCGAATTGTTGCCGATGACCTTATCGAAGATCGTATCGTCGTTGTAGTATGCTTCGGCCAGCTGCATGACCATGGGCGTGCGGTAACCGCACGGATCCTGATTGGGGTCGGAAAAGGCCCAGGCGACGTCGGGCTTTTCGAGGATCTCATACCAGTTGTCGGCGGTGATCTCGTCGGCGTATTTGCTGGCGTTGGTGTAGCAGAGGACCATCCGGTTCTTGGCGAAAGTGACATACCAGTCGGTGGAGTTCGGCATCATCAGGCTCGGAATGAGCGTGTAGTCCGCTGAAGCGAGGACGTCGGCGCTTTTGTCGAGTTCGGTGATGTCCTTGACCACCTTGGTGGACCCGCCGGCTACCAGCTGGACATCGGTGTTCGGATGGGTGGATTCGAACAGTGTTTCAAGCTTCTCGAAGGGCGCGGAGAGGCTGCCCGCGTTGAAAACCGTGACGACGCCACTGATAGCGACGGGGGTCGTCGTAGCCGGTGTTGTTGTCGGCGGCGTCTCACTCTGGGTGGTGCAGCCGCACAGGAATACTGCAGCGCAAACGATGAGCATTACGACAAGAGCAGGTTTTTCGTGTATCATACATTGCTACTTAGAGAGTTCAATAAATATAACCGTGTTGTTTTTGTTTTTTGTTGGAAAAAACGGGGTAACTCAGGCTACGGCAAGCCTTAATGGTGCGGCCACCAACCTATTTTCACCATGTGGAAGGCGCTGGATATTGAGGAATGGAAAGGTCGGCGACGCTCCGACCTCGCAGACGTGCGCGCAGCCGTCGCTGCGATTATCGAAGGCGTGCAGAAGGACGGCGACGGAGCGCTCTACAGGTTCACGAAGGAGTTCGACCGGATCGATCTCGACGACCTTGCCGTCGCTCCCGAGGAGTTCGAAGGAGCCTACGAAGAGGTGGACGACGCCCTGATCGAAAGTCTCACCGAAGCCGAGGCGCATATCAGGAGGTTTCACGAACTCCAGCGCAACCGTTCGCTCTGGCTTGACGAGGTGGAGCCCGGCGTCATCGTCGGCGTCAAAACCACGCCGCTCGACCGGATCGGCGCCTATGTCCCTGGCGGCCGTGCGGCCTATCCTTCGACGGCCCTGATGACCACCGTTCCGGCTCAGGTGGCCGGCGTCCCGGAGATCTGCGTCTGCACCCCGCCGCCCATCCATCCCCTCACCCTCGTCGCCCTCGATATCGCCGGCGTGGACGAGTGCTACCGCGTCGGCGGCGCACAGGCGGTTGCAGCGATGGCTCTCGGGACCGAGACCATCGATCAGGTCCAGAAGATTGTCGGACCCGGCAACGTGTACGTCACCGCCGCAAAAATGATGCTCAGGGAACATGCCGAGATCGACTTTCCGGCCGGCCCCTCGGAGATCGGCGTTCTCGCCGACGGGACCGCAGACCCGGCATTTGTCGCCGCGGATATCCTGGCACAGGCCGAGCACGATCCCCATGCCGGATGCATTCTCGTCACCACCGATCCGGCGCTGCCCGGCAAGGTCGGCAACGAGATCAAACGGCAGATGAAAAACGCCCCGCGCCGCTCGATCATCGAGGCGGCTCTCGGAAATTCGGGGTATGTCGTCCTCGCCGATCTCGACGAGGCGATCGCCGCCATGGACGACGTCGCCCCCGAGCATCTCTCCATCCAGGTCGCCGACCCGCTGGCGGCCCTCAACGCCGTCCACAACGCCGGTTCGATCTTCATCGGGCCATATACCGCCGTCGCATTCGGGGACTACGCCTCAGGAACCAACCACGTCCTTCCCACCGCAGGGTTTGCCCGGGTCTTCTCAGGCCTCGACGTCCACCACTTCTGCAAGACGTCGTCGGTCCAGATGATCAACAGGGAAGGTCTCGAGTGGCTCGGGGGGGTCGTTGAAACCCTCGCCACCGCCGAGGGTCTCCACGCCCATGCCGAATCGGTCAGGATCCGCAGGCGGAAAAATATCTGATCCCTCTTTTTTCTGCTCGTCGTCATTTCATGCGGAGCCGTAGGCTTCGAACCCCCCCCTGCCGCAGAGTCGCAACTCCTCAGAACCGCCACACCGGCCCGCCGCACTTTCTGCCGTTTCGCGTCCCCGTGTTCGGTTCGAGGGCGGCCTGATCGTCGGCCACCTCCCTGAGGGTGGCGCTTGCGAAGTCGGCGATATGCACCATCCATGCCTCGGGCGTCTGGCAGGGCGTCTCACCGTGGGGGCCGTGGTGCGCCTGGACGATGTGCAGGAGGTGGGAGAAGACATCAGCAGGGAGCCGATCCCTGAACCGCTCCAGATAGGTAACGCCGAGGCTGACGTGCCCGATCAGATCGTACTCCGGCCGCGCCGCAAAGCAGAGCCCCGAACGGTCGAACGCAAACGCCTTCCCGATATCGTGCAGGAGCGCACCCGCCACGACCAGATCGCGGTTCGACTCTGCATAATGGGCGTCGCACTCGGCCGCCGCGAACCTGGCCGTTTCGAGAGTGTGCTCGGCAAGGCCACCGGGGTACTCGTGGTGGCGCCCTTTCGCCGCCGGCTTCTCGAAAAATCCGTCCGCACCCGAGATCGCCTCCAGCACCACGTCTCTGAGCGCGGGATCGCCGATCGCCGCGATCATCTCCCATATGCCGCATTTCAGATCGGCCGGGTCGGTGTTCGCCCTGACGAACTCCGCCGGGTCGAGTTCTGATTCCGCGACGGGCTGCCGGAGATATTCGACGCCCTCGTTCACGCTGATCTGGAGGGAGCCGTTGAAGAGTGAAACCCGGCCTGCGATGCGGTAGACCCGGCCCGTCTCGAACGCGGCGCAGATCTCGGGCACCGTCTCTCCGGCAGCTCCCGATCCCCAGACGTTGCAGAGGGCGGTGCCCGAGCGGTCGGCAACGACGGCGAAAATATAGGGATTTCCATCCTTCTTCCGCTTCACTTCACGTTTCTGGAGAAGAAAGAGATCGTCGATCAGGTCGCCGTCGGCGATCCCGGAAAGATAGGTATGTTTGTTCACGACCCCGGTCATCAGAAGAGATGGGGGCTGCGGGTTATAAACGCCCTCCCTTCAGAACTCGACTTCAAGGAACGCCTCTTCCTCTTCGCGCAGGTCTTCCTTCACCTTTCCGGCGTCGAAGGCATAGGCCGAGGACGGATCGTAGTCAGGATAGAGTTCGCACTTGTCCAGGATGTCCACGAACTCCCGCAGGAAGACCCTGGGGATGACGTCGACGCGCCCGCCGAACCGCGAGGTGATCCGGTCGATCATGGACCTGATGAACCGATGGGAGATCCGGCTCCTGTCCACCGGCGAGGCGGCGTCGGCATAGATGCCCGAGACGTTCAGGGCCGCCGCTTCGAGTTTGTCCATGTCGAAGGGCCTGAGCACGATCTGCGCCTGCAACGGGTTTGCGACGCCGTCGGTGCCGACGACCTGCAGGCGATCGTACAGGGGCGGGAGCGACTTGATCCCTTTCGAGCCCTCGAAGAATGCGGGCGTTCCCGTGAAGAGGAAATAACAATGGGGCATCTCCCCCCGGTCGACGGCGTCGACGATCTGGCGGATGTTGTTGTATCCCCGTTCGCGGAGGTTCGAGGGCAGCGCCTGCACCGTCTCCACCTCGTCGAGGGCGACGGCGATCCCCGCGTAGCCCGCCGCCCTGACGATCCGCACGATTCCCCGGAGAAAGACAAAGGCTGATGTGTCGTCCACCTCCCCCTTCACGCCGGCCGCCCGCCTGAAGTCGCGGCCGACATGGGGCTCGCCTGAGAGCCACCCGAGCGCCGCCTGGGCGAGGGGATAGTCTCCGGCGTTGTTCGCCGTATAATAGACGCGCAATGCGGCCGCAAGGGCCGGGTTCACCGTGGAGATGTCGGCGAGCGCCGTCTCGATCCGCGCCACCGTCCCGGCCTCGAGTGCCCCGTCATCCTCGGACGCGCCTTCCACCTCGATGATCCGCTCCTCGATGGAGAAGATCCAGTTGTCCACGATCTCCTTGAGGGCGTGTTCGTGCTCTGCCGTCTGCAGGGAGGAGAGGATACGATAATAGAGGGCGCTGAGTTTGTGCAGGGGCGTGTCCGCCGAGATCATCACGTGGGCCGTCGCAAACCCCTTGCTCCTGGCGATCTCAAGGGCGCGCGCGACGAGAAATGTCTTTCCGCTCCCGTATTCGCCGCGGACAAACTTCACGTCGGCCCCGCCTGAGGCCGCATAGTCGAGCTGCCCGCCGATCACCCGCTCTTCCACCGCAAGGCCGACGGCAAGTCGTTCGAGTCCTGACGCCGGAACGGTTCCACGCCTGAGGGCGTTGACGATGCCGATGCTTTCTGCTTTCTTTTCGTCCATCCATTCACTTCCCACAGTAGAGATAGACCTCGCCGTGCTCTCCCATCCCCTTTTTCTCGATGAGAGAGACGCCGGCGTCTGAGGCTTTTTTGATCAGACGGTTTATCATCCCGCTTACCCGGCGCGTGTCGAGCACCTTGCGGAGTTCCTCCTCGTTGCTCTCGCGGTGCTGCCGTAAAAATGCGACGAGCGCCTCTTCCCGCTCGTCCAGTCCGAGATCAGGTTCCGCCTCTGCATCGGCAGGCCGCCCGGAGGCCGCGGTCCGGAAGGGCAGCACCGGTCTCTCGGCGACGGTCGCCTCCTTGCAGCGTCTGATCAGGTCGAAGAACTCGTTCAGGTTCTTCCGCGTCATGTCGAGGCCGCGGAGAGAGCACTCCTTGCACCTGGCATAATCCCCGATTGAAAACGCCTCCTCTGCCGCACAGAGATAGATGCGCGCAAAGACCTCGATCCCGCCCGGGCCAAGCGTTCGGACGGCGGCGGAGAAGCGGTCGATGAGCGCATCGATCAACCTGCGCATACCCTTCCAGTCGGTGCCGGCATCGATGACCGCGTCGGCCACCCGCACCAGGTCGGCACTCTGTTTGATATTGGCGAGGATGTGCATGAGCACCTTCTCGCACTCCCGCATCTCTCCCTGCCCGGCAAGATAACGGGCGTATTCGATGCCGCCGTCAAGGTAATCGAGCCGGTATGCACGGTACAGCCACTCCGCAGCCTCTGTCGTCTGCCCGAACGAGGCATAAAAAAGTCCGGTCCTGGTGAGACTGACCACGTTCGTGTCCGACGAGACCGTGGTCAGGTAGCACGGCGGGACGGTCGAAGGCCTGAGCGTCTTTCGCAAAAATTCTTCGTATGCCTCGATCACCATGCCGAGGCTTTCCGGATCGTCCATCCGATGCAACTCTTCTGCAATCAGACCCTCGTACCCCTGTCTGGCAAGATCGCTCCTTCCGGCAGCGGCGATCAGTTCGCAGGCCACCAGTTTGTAGATCGGGTGCGGGTTTCTGGCGATGAGCGTTTCGCACTCTTCAAGGGCTTCCCGGCACATCCCCTCCGATTTCAGGAGGAGAACATGATCGAAGGCGAGGTCGTCGTCAGGGCAGTCCTTCAGGAAATGGGGAAAAAGTTTCAATGCGCCTTTTCTGTCGAACGCGGTCACGGCGGCCAGGTACTGGCGCAAAAAAGCAGGGTCCCGTTTCTCCCGGAAGGCCTGGATGGACGCCGTCGCCGCCTCGCGGTGACGGCCGGCCACCAGCAGGGCGTCGATATATTCCCCCTCTGCGCCTGCACTCCCGAGCAGTTCTTCGTAGACCAGAAGCGCTTCTTCTCCCTCGCCCGCCTCGATCAGGCGGCGCATCAGGGCGATGGCGTCGTCGCGCTTTCTTGAAAGACGGGCAAGTGCGTACAGGAGGGGGATGGCCGAGCGGTGGTCGTCCGGGCCGGTGAAATAGGCTGCGTAGGCTCGGAGCGCCTCTTCGTTTTTCGGATCGAGCTGGATCGCCTCTGCATACTCCGCCGTCGCCCGGTCATCTCCCCTGGCGGCGAGCACGCGCCCGAGAAAACTGTGAAGATAGGAGGACTCCGGCATTTTGACCAGGAGATCAAGCACCTGCGCTTCGGCTTCCTCGTACTCGCCGAGCGCCAGGAGGTTTTTGGCGACGAGGACCGCAAGAGACGCGTCATCCGGCATCCGGGCGCACACCCCGATCGACTCCCGGTACCTGCCGTCTTCATACAGAGCAAACGCCTCTTTCCGGGGATCGTCAGATGGTACTTCTGTCATTCGCGCAAGAAGAAGTGTACCTCCGGACACAATAAGGGTACTGAAAAAACGTTCAGTCGGAGAGCACTTCACGGAGCACCCTGCCCAGTTCATGGACCATATAGGGTTTGCAGATGCTCGCGGCGAACCCGTACCTCTCCGGGTGCCTGATGATCGGATCGTTCAGGTAACCACTGGACACCACGACTTTCACCTGAGGGTCCATCTCTTTGAGGCGCTCCAGGGTGGCGAGCCCTCCCATTTTCCCGGGCACGGTCAGGTCGAGGATCACGGCGTCGAAGGGTTTTCCCTCTTTCAGCGTCTCTTCAAAACGCATCGCCGCCTCTTCACCGTCCTGCGCCGTCGTGACCGTATAGCCGAGATATTGGAGGATATTTGTTGTGGTGTCAAGGATTCCCGCCTCGTCGTCCATCAGGAGAATCGTTCCCATCCCGACCGAAGGAGCTGTTTCCGGCCCGGTCTTCACACCTATAGATTTTGTCGATGCCGGCAGATAAAGGAAGAAGTCAGTCCCCTCTCCCGGCGTGGACGCGGCGTCCAGCCAGCCTCCGTGGTTCTTGATGATCGGCAGGGCCATGGCGAGGCCGAGACCGGTGCCGTGCTCCCTGGTGGTGAAGTAGGGATCGAAGATCCTGCCCATGTGCTCGGGCAGGATGCCGGTGCCGTGGTCGTGGACCGTGACCCTCACATACAGACCTCCCGGGAGGGGAACGGGGTCGTCCCCTCTCACTTCGATACATGCCGCCCTGACCGTCACCACGCCTCCGTCGGGCATCGCCTGATCGGCGTTGATGATCAGGGCCTGGAGCACCTGGAGGATCCGGGTGGTGTCGACGTGGACGGGCATCGGCGCGGCTTCGAGATCGAGCCTGCACTTGCTCTTCGAGCCGCGCAGCGAGGAGGAGGCCGCCTCATGAATGATATCTGCCATATCGACCGTCTCTTTTTCCGGCGCAGACCGGTCTGAGAAACTGAAGAGTTGCTTTGTGAGTGCTCCTGCCCGGGCCGTGGCGGCCTCAGCCTCGCTCAGACGCCGGTAAATGAAATCGTCCGGCGCAACTTTCATCTTTGCAAGGTTCAGGTTGCCCATGATCGAGGTCAGGGCGTTGTTGAAGTCATGGGCGATGCCGCCGGCAAGTTCTGAGAGAGAGAGAAGTTTTTCCGTCCTGACAAACTCTTCTTCCGCTATCCTCATCTCGGTGATGTCTCTTCCGATCGCCTGATACTCGGCGATCGAACCGTCAGCTGCCGGGATGGCGCGGATGTCCCACTGGTGCCAGCGCTCTTTCCGGTCGTCGCGTGCGACACGCCCTTCGATCCTGACATTCTGCCTGCCCTGCAGCGACCCGTTCTCAAGCGAGGCCAGCAGGTCGTCGAAGCCTTCTGGTATGATCTCCCTGAACGATATCGCTGGCCGTGAGATCTGTCCGGGACCCAAAGACCGACAGAACGCAGCGTTCCTGAATATCAACCGCAGGTCGGGCCCGAAGCGGCAGATCCACTCGGTCTGGTCCTCGACGACGGCGCGGTAGCGCGCCTCGCTTTCCCTGACCCTCTTCTCCATCCGTCTTCTGATGGTGACGTCCTGTGCGATGTGGACCACGCCGACGTCCTCGAGGACGCATGCATCCCACTGAAGGGTCCTGACCTCGCCGTTTTTTGCCCTGATATGCGCCTCGAAGTTCTCGATATGCTCTTTTTTCCGGAGCTCGACCAGCAAGCCCGTCACCTGATTCTGGCCGCGTTCATCTTCAGGTTCGACGGCGTTCCAGATCTCGGCGCTGCCTACCACCTCATCCCTGCCGAACCCGCTGATCTCTTCGGCGGCGCGGTTCCAGACCGTCACAACACCGTCCATATCAGTGACGGCGAGCAGCATGGTGGCGTTTTCGATGATACTCTCCCTGAAGGTGCTGAGGGTCCGGATCGCCTCTTCCGCACGCCTCCGCTCGGCGACCTCGGCACTGAGCATCTCATTTGCGCGGGTCAGTTTCTCAGTACGCTCGATCACCAGTTCTTCCAGATGGCCGCGGTACCGCGCCAGTTCCTCTTCGATCTCGACCTTTTCGGTGATGTCGACGAAAGAAAACATGATACAGAGGGGATCGTTCTCCTCGTCGGTGACCATGCTCGCCGCAACGCTCGCATGGAATTTTCGTCCTCCCCTCTTTTTGCCGATGAGTTCCCCTATCCAGCTCCCGTCCTGTTCGATCCTCTCCAGAACCCTGACGACCGTTTTCCTGGGTTGCCAGAAGCGATCAAGCGGTTTGCCGATCACTTTTTTGATGTCGTCGTATTTCCAGAGCCTCAGGGCAGAATGATTGGCAAAGACGAGGTCGCCATCAAGATCGGTAATGATGATCGCGTTGATGGACGAGGTGATCGCGCTGTCCATCACCCTGAGCGCCTCCTCGATCCGCTTCCTTTCCGAGATGTCGATCGCAGAACCGATCACCTCGACCGGGTTCCTGTCCTCGTCCCGCAGGAGTTTCACCTCGGTGTGGAGCCACCGGTACTTCCCGTCCTTGTGCTGGATCCGGTATTCCAGTGTCAAACGTCCCAGGTCAGGGAGTGCGGACAACTCCTCTTCAAGGATGCGCTGACGGTCCGACGGGTGTATTCTGGTCGCCCAGAACGAGGCGTCATAGATCACCTCCTGCGGCTCATATCCGAGCAGCGCCGTGATGTTGTCGGTTGTGAACGTGATCGGGCCCATGCCGCTCTCTCCGTCCCGCGGCATCTCTGAGGAGTAGATCACGACCGGACTTGAGGAGAGGATGTGCTGAAGGTGGGCGCGCGCGGATTCCAGTTCGGTTTCGAGCTGCCGCCGCTGGAGTGCGATCGAAGAGAGGGAGACAAAGGTCTCGATTGTTGAGACGTTGTCTGTCGGGACGTCGTTTTTCTGGACGAGGATCACGCACCCGAAGAGGGATGCGCCCCGCACGATCCCGATCGCCGCATACCGCGCCTGGCCGCCTCCGGCAAATGCACGGGCAAGCGACCATGCAGGTCCGGCAAGGATGCGGGACGCCGTTTCTTCCTCCAGCGGGATCAGCATTCCCCCTCTCAACCCGGTCATCACGTCTTTCGGGAGAGTGATTTTTATCCCGGTGATGCTCCGTGAAAGAGAATACAGGCGCGGGTTTTCGTCCTCGTCGAGACCCGAGATCGCCCTCAAGGAGAGGGTATCGTCCAGCTCGTCGTAATCCGCCACAAAAACGAGCGTCTCTTCCAGGATATCACAGAGATGATCGCTGATAAACCGGTAGATCTCCTCTTCGAACGGGAGCTCGACAAAGCCCATGGCGGCGCTGGACAGGAAGGAAAGTTCGCGGACATACCGGATCTCCCGTTCCTCCGCACTTTTTCTCTCGCTGATATCGCGCATCACGCCCATCAGGCCGACGCGGGTTCCGTCCCCTTCCCTGAGGGGGTTGATCCGCACCTCCATCCAGATCCGCTCCCCATCGGCGCGGATCGTCTCCACCTCAAGGGCCAGCGATGCCGCCGCCTCGTCCGGGCTGCGCGGCGCGAAAACCCCCTGCACGGCGTCTGAAAAGAGGGATGACGATTCGGGGCTGATGAATTCGGTGATCGGGTGGGCGATCACGCCTGCCCCGGGTCTCCCGGTAAGCAGTTCGAAGGAAGGGCTGACATAGGTGAAGGTGAGGTCGGAGTCCATGGCGAATATGATGTCGGTCGCATTCTCCGTCATCAAACGGTAGCGCAACTCGCTCTCTCGAAGTTCGAATTCTGCCTCTTTTTTCGCCGTTATATCGAGCAGAGAGATCACCGACCGGCCGATCCCCGGGATCAGGGAGACGCTGACGATCACGTCTCGCGGCGTGCCGTCCCCGGCGATGACCCTGCACTCATAGTTTGAAGGGGCGCTGCCGGGTGCGGTACGCCTGAGTTCGTGGTATCTTCTGATCCTGGAGCGGTCTTCTTCTGAGGTGAGGGTCGTCCATTCGATCCCGGCCTGGAGATCTTCGTGTTTCAGGTTGAAAAATCGTTGAAATTCCCGGTTTGCCATGATCACCCTGATGGCGGGATCAAGAACGAAGGAAACCGTCCCGGTGGTCTCGAACAGGGTCAGGTACGACTGTTCCAGAGATTCTGTTTCTGCATTTGCGGTTTTTCTTCTGAAATATCCTGACGCACACACGGCGATTGCGTTCAGGAAGTCGGCCTGCGCGTCGGGATCGCCCGGTTCTCCGGCGACATGGAAGATCACCTCTCCGTACCGGTTCCCATTTTCGAGCGGGAACGCCACCTGTTCTCCTTCTCCGGTGCCCGCCGAGACGGCGACACCTCCCTCTGTCCGAATCTCGACCCCCCTGATCCACGGGACGTTTCTGCAGATCATGGCGGCCGCGTCGGAGAGGAGCGCCTGTTCTGATGCTTCGTCGTCCTGCAGGAGGTGCAGCAGCGTTCTGAGGCATCCGATCTCGCGCCGTGCGCTGTTTTCCGTCGCTGCAGGGCAGACGTTCCCGCCGCTCCTGGCCTGCCACGACCATTCCAGTTCCGAAAGAACGCTTTCGTCGTCGAAAAGGCCATGCACCCTCCACTCTCCTCTTTTTTCTGGGATGCGGATCTCAGGGCTTGAAGGGGTGAGCGTGGCGAGGTTTTTTCTGAGATGCTCTGCGACGGACGGAGATATGATATCGGTGATCGCGCGCGTGCCCGTCCGGGTCCCGAACAATCCCCGGAACGGTTCGTCCGCAGAGACGATCGCCAGGTCCGGGGCAGTCCTGCACACGGGAAGGCCGCGGGCTTCGTTGCGTTGTCCGGACATCCGAGAGGCGCTTATGGTCTCTTTTGTCCGGGACAGATTTTTGAACAGGTCGATTCTGACATCTTTCAGAGGTCCGTGCCCGATGTTCTCACTGGAGTAGACGATCCGCCGGTTTTTTCCTCCCCCGACCTCCCACTCCAGTCCGCTCGCGTCGCGTTCTTCCCGATAGATGGCCCTGATCGTTTCTATAAAGGCGTCGGGGTCCTGGAGCCAGGGAGCGATATATGACTCGATCACTTCAAGGGCATCTCTTCCGATCAACGCGTCGGACGACAGGCCGCAGCACTCCCCGAACACTTCGTTGACGTAGATGACCGCACCCTCCTGATCGATCAGCAGGACACCGTCGCCGAACGTGCCCCGGGCCTGACGCAGCCGTGCGATATTCTGATTGCGCAGCTTCAGTTTCGGGCTTTCCAAGGCCTATCGCTCCCCTGTCTCATTTAGTTTCGTACTCGTATGACATATATCTGTTATGTAATATTCACGAATCGCAGCAGACCGATCTTCCATTAAAGATCTGTTGTCTGCCATGGTCCCGGCAAAGAGTGCCTCCCGGTCTGTGAGAGCGAATGCCGCTCGGGGAGACAAAAATAAAGATCAGATGGAGAGGAGTTCTACGACCGCTTTGGCGAAGGCTTCTGAGGCTGAAGGGCCGTTTGCCGTTACGACTCTCCCGTCGGTCACCACGTCGTCGTCCACCGAGATCGCTTCTCCCCGCTTCAGTTCCCTGACGGACCCCGGGCTTGGAAAGACCGTTGCCTTTTTTCCGGACAGCACGCCCGCCCGTGCAAGGACGACCGGGGAGAGGCAGATCGCCGCGACAACTTTTCCGGCGTCGGCGAAGGCCCGGACAAGGTTGATCAGGTCGCCGTCGTCCCAGAGATAGTCCTGCGAACCGATCCCGCCCGCGATGACGATGCCGTCGTAGTCGTCCGGCAAAACTGCCGCAAAGGGCGCTGAAGCCTCGACCTGCGCCCCGAGCATCCCCTCGCAGGTGCCGGCGCGGGTCGATGCGACAGCCGTTTCGATGCCGGCATCTGCAAAGACGTCCAGAGGGATCAGCAGTTCTTCATCACGGAATTTGTCCGGTGCGATGGCACATAGGAGTTTCATAGCAGTATGTGGGCGACCGTGCCGGATAACGGTATCTTCACTGGTGGCCCTGCAGGTGGGGGCCGAGTGCGGTGTTCTGTCTGTATTTTTCCGCGATCGCGAGTGCGGTCTCCCGGAGACTCCGGTGTTCGGCAAGACAGGTGGCCGGCGGGGCCTGCTTTCTGAGGATCTGCGAGGTGTTCTCGGTGATCTGGATCAGCTCTGTCGCGATCACGGCGTTGAGCCAGATGAGGTCTTCGAGCATCGCTCGTTCTTCATTGTCCATGAAGGATACCACAACGCAGGATCATAAAGGCGTTTCTCCTGGCAGAAAGCAACGGTTATCTCGAACCGGGTGTAATACCATGGCATGGGGTATCTGGAGGAAATATCTGCAAAGGGGCAGAAAGCAAACCCTTTTTTTGTCATGATGGGGATCGAGCCGATCTCCTTCGGCGATGGAACGGCCGTTCTGTCGATGCAGGTGAGACCGGACATGCTGAACGGCGGCGGGTGGATGCAGGGCGGCATCTATGTGGCGCTTGCGGACGAAGCCATGGCCCTTGCACTGACCACTCTGCTCGGGGCAGACGAGCGTATCGCCACGATCTCGGAGGCGACGTCGTTCCTGTCGGGCGCACAGGACGGGACGGTCCGGGCGTCAGGCCGCGTGATCCGCAAGGGCAGGTCTGTCGCCTTTGCAGAGGGAGAGGTCACCCGCGACGACGGTCGGGTGCTGGCGAGGACAACGGCATCGTTTACCATTTTGCAGCCGAAGAGATAGGAGATCAGGTTTTTCCTGCGACGGGTGCCCGGAAAAAGACAGGATCCGGACAGACCGTCATCCCCTCTGCCGGCCCCCTCCCGAACAACTATAATCCACCGGTGAGATATATTTCAGCAGACGAGATGCGCGGGGAATTGTTTTGAAATATATATTTGTTACTGGCGGGGTAATGAGCGGTCTTGGCAAGGGGATTACGGCGGCTTCGATCGGACGGATCCTCAAAAACCGTGGTTATCAGGTCACGGCGATCAAGATCGACCCGTACCTCAACATCGATGCCGGCACGATGAATCCCGCACAGCACGGGGAGGTCTTCGTTCTCAGCGACGGGGGGGAAGTCGATCTCGATCTCGGCAACTATGAGCGGTTTCTTGACATCGATCTCACCCGGGCCCACAACATCACGACCGGGAAAATCTATCGCAGTGTCATAGATAAAGAGCGGCGGGGCGATTTCCTGGGGAGCACGGTCCAGATCATTCCCCACATCACCGACGAGATCAAGGGCTGCATCGCGAAGACGGCGGAGGCGTTCGAGAACAACGATCATAAGGCCGAGGTCTGCCTTGTCGAAGTCGGCGGGACGGTCGGCGACATCGAGAGCATGCCCTTCCTGGAGGCCGTCAGGCAGATGCGGGGCGAGTGTCCAAGGCACGACACCGCTCTCGTTCACGTGACCCTGGTGCCCTCGGACACCATGGGCGACCTCAAGACGAAACCGACCCAGCACTCGGTCAAGGCCATGCGTGAACTCGGTCTGCAGCCAGATATGATCGTCTGCCGGAGCGACCGCGTATTGCCGGTGCACTCGCGCAGGAAGATCTCAGAGTTCTGCGATGTGCCGCTCAACGCGGTGGTCAGCGCCGCCGATGCCCGGGATATCTATCAGGTGCCCATGGAACTTGAGAAGGAGGGGGCGGCGAACGTCATCCTCGATCTGCTCGGCCTCGAAAAGCGCGGCGTGGACACCGAATGGTACCGGACCGTGACCCCGGAATACACGAGCCGGGTGACCATCGGACTGATCACGAAGTACGGGGTCGAAGATGTCTATCTCTCCATCAAGGAGGCGCTGAAGCACGCAGGCCGCGCCATCTCCACCGAGGTGCAGATCAGGTGGCTGGACGCGGAGACCTATGATATCGCGGATCTCAGCGAGGTCGACGGCCTCCTGATCCCTGGCGGTTTCGGGAAGCGAGGTATTCCCGGCAAGATCCATGCGATCCAGTACGCCCGCGAGCACCAGATCCCCTTTCTGGGGATCTGTCTTGGTTTCCAGATGGCGGTGGTCGAGTACGCGCGTGACGTGCTCGGCTATGAAGACGCGATATCCGAGGAGTTCGGTCAGGGAACCCACGTGATCGCCATCCTGCCCGAACAGGAAGAGGTGACCGACCTCGGCGGCACGATGCGCCTCGGCAGCTACCCGATAGAGGTGGTCCCGGAGACGAAGGCATGGGAGCTGTACGGCAGGGGCGAGATCGCGGAACGGCATCGCCACCGTTATGAGGTCAACCCTGAGTATCTCGCCGAGCTCGAAGCCGCCGGTCTCGTATTTTCCGGGAAGAATGACAACAGAATGGAAATTCTGGAACTGCCCGGGCACCCGTTCTTCTTTGCGACCCAGTTCCATCCCGAGTTCAGGTCCCGTCCGACGCGCCCGTCGCCGCCCTATCTCGGTTTTGTGAACGCCTGCAGGGAGAACCGGAACCGGCGGAACCAGGGGTGATCAGCGAATGGTAAAGGTCGAAAGGTTCATCGAGAGTGCAATCGAGGAGATCAGGGGTGAGGCAGGCGGCGAGAAGGTCGTCGTCGCCCTTTCCGGCGGCGTCGACTCGTCGGTCTGCGCCATGCTTGCGGCCCGTGCGATCGGAAAAAATCTTATTCCCATCTATGTCGACACCGGGCTGATGCGGAAAGGGGAGAGCGAACGGATCTGCCAGCTTTTCTGTGATATCGGGGTAAAGCGCGTCAATGCAGCCGAAGAATTTTTCGTTGCGCTGAAGGGCGTCGTCGACCCAGAGGAGAAGCGAAAGGTGATCGGCGAGCGGTTTATCAGGATATTCGAACGGGAGGCGAAGGCGACCGGTGCGAAGTTTCTTCTCCAGGGGACGATCTATCCGGACCGTATCGAGAGCGAGGGCGGGATCAAGAGCCATCACAACGTCGGCGGGATGCCCATCGACATGACGTTCGAGCGGGTGATCGAGCCCCTCCGCGACCTGTACAAAGACGAGGTGCGCGAGGTCGCCGGCGGCGTCGGGCTGCCGCCTGAGATCCAGCACCGGATGCCGTTCCCTGGCCCCGGCCTTGCGGTCAGGGTGCTCGGCGAGGTGACGCCCGGGGCGATCGCCGTTGTCCGCGAGGCGAACGCGATCGTCGAGGAGGAACTCGTCGAGGCGTACCGCCCCTGGCAGTGCTTCGCCGCCCTTCTCGGACGGGGCACCGGCGTCAAGGGCGATATCCGCTGTTTCGGCTGGGTCGCCGCCGTCAGGGCGGTGAACTCCCGCGACGGCATGACCGCTGATCCCCTGAACCTGCCACCCGAGGTGCTCGAGAGGATCGCCGGGCGGATCACCTCGGAGATCGCCGAGGTCTCACGGGTTGTCTACGACATCACGCCAAAACCCCCCGCAACCATTGAGTACGAATAAATGATTTTACTCTGAGATGATGACAGAATGGAACTAACACAGGACTACCGCGCGCTGGACGCCCGTTATTACATGCCCGCGTTCAGCCGCACCATGGAGATCGTGCGCGGCAGGGGCGCACGCGTCTGGGACGCCGAAGGCAGGGAGTATATCGATTGCGTGGCCGGCATCGCCGTCTGCAGCACCGGCCACTGCCACCCGGCCGTGGTGAAGGCGATCTGCGAGCAGGCGCACGACCTGATCCACTGCTCGAACCTCTACTATGTCCCCCACCAGGCCGAGTTCGCCGCGAAGATCGTCGAAATCTCCGGTCTTGCCGGGGGAAAGGCGTTCTTTTCGAACTCAGGCGCCGAGGCGAACGAGGGCGCGATCAAACTCGCCCGCCTCGCCACCGGGAAGAAAAAATTCGTGGCGTTTACCCATGGGTTCCACGGGCGGACGATGGGATCTCTTGCCGTCACCCACAAGCCCGCGATACGCGAGCCTTTCGAGCCCCTTGAACCGAAGTGCACGTTCGTCGATGCCGGGGATCTGGAAGCGCTGACGCGTGCGGTGGACGACGACACCGCCGGCGTGTTTGTGGAGGCGGTCCAGGGCGAGGCCGGCGTTTTGCCTGCGCCCGGGGGTTTTCTGGAGGAGGTCAGGGAGATCTGCGACCGCCGGGGCGCTCTGATGATCGTCGACGAGGTCCAGACCGGGATGGGCAGGACCGGACGGTGGTTCGCCTACCAGCACGCCGGCGTCGCCCCTGATATCGTGACGATGGCGAAAGGGATCGCGTCCGGCTTCCCCATGGGGGCGCTCGTCGCCCGCAAGGGGCTGGAGTTCAAAACGAGCGAGCACGGCAGCACGTTTGCTGGCGGCCCCCTCGCCTGCGCCGCAGGTCTGGCGACCGTCAGGGTGATCGAGGCACTCCTGCCGTCCATACCTGCAAAGGCAGAACGGTTCAGGGCCGGGCTCGCCGCCCACAACCCACGGGTCTGCGGCCTGATGATCGGCGTCACCGTCGGCGAGCGGTGCGCGGAGGCGGCGGCGTACTGTGCCGGGCACGGTGTGCTGGTGAACTGCGCCGCGGGCGTCAACCTCCGTCTTGTGCCGCCCCTTGTGATCGCCGATGAGGAGATCGACGCTGCCGTCGGGGTCATCAATGAAGCGCTTCGTTAGGCAGGTCTACACCGGTGAAGGAGGGTACGTCTTTGCAAGGAGCCCGGAGGAGATCGCAAGGCTGAACGGGCTTTCCGGCCTCTGCCGTCTTGCGAGCAACGAGAACCCCCTCCCGCCTCCGGCGTCCGTGGTCGAGGCCGGTCTTTCGGCGCTTCGCGAGGGGAACCGCTATCCTGAAGCGCGGCCCGACGCCCTGATCGCGGCCCTGCGGCGGTGCCACGGGGACTACTCTTTCATCATCGGGAACGGGATGGACGGGGTGATCGAGAACGTCGTCAGAACGGTCGTCGATCCCGGCGACCGCGTCGTCGTGTCCACGCCGACGTTCTCGTTCTATGGTCTTGCCGCAGAGGCGCAGGGAGGCGTGGTCGTCCCCGCGCCGCGGGAGGCGGACTTCTCGGTCGATGTCCGGGCCTTTGTCGAGGCCTGCCGGGGCGCAAAGATCGCATTCCTCTGCTCGCCGAACAACCCCACCGGCAATGCCCTGCCGGTGGAGACGGTCAGGGAGATCCTGGACGGCATCGACTGCCTGCTCTTTCTCGACAACGCCTATGTGGAGTTCTCAGGGATCGACTACCGCCTGCTGATGGACGAATACGACACCCTGATCGAGGGGCGCACGATGTCGAAGGCCTACTCCCTTGCGGGCCTCAGGTTTGGCTACGCCTTTGTCCCGGAAGCGCTGCTGCCGTATCTGAACCGGGCGGCGACGCCCTTTGCCGTGAACGTCGTCGCCCTTGCAGCGGTCGGCGCGGCGCTGGCCGAGCAGGGGCACGTCGATCTGACCGCAGCCCGCGCGCGGGTATGGCGGGAGCGCTTCCTCGCCGGGATCAGCCGTCCTGTCGCGCCTTCGGATGCGAATTTCGTTCTCGTCGATGTGGCGCCGATGACCGGGGACGAGGCGGCGGCGCGGCTCGCCGGGAAGGGTGTGATCGTCAGGTCGTGCAGAAGTTTTTCAGGGCTGGCCGATCACTATATCAGGGTAAGCATCGGTTCCGACCGGGAGAATGAAGTATTTCTCGAAGAGATCAACAGACTATGATGACGGTGGTGACCGGGACGCCGGGGACGGGAAAGAGCGCGGTGGCCGACGAACTGGAGCGGCGGGGCCGGAGGGTCGTGCGGGCGGCCGAGACCGTCGGACCTTTCGTTCTGGGGGACGACCCGGATCGGGACACCCGCGTCGTCGATGAGGAGGCGTGGGTGCGCTCTTTTGAACCGGTCGACGGCATCGTCGAGGGACACCTTGCCCATCTCCTCCCCTCCGACCGTGCGGTGGTGCTGCGCTGCAGGCCTGACGTCCTGGAGGAGCGCCTGGCGGCGCGGGGCTATGCCCGGGCGAAGGTCAGGGAGAACGCCGGGGCCGAGGCCCTCGACGTCATCCTGATCGAGACGCTGGAGGTCCACCCGCGGGAAACGGTGCTGGAGATCGATACGACCGAACGGAGTCCTGCGGAGACCGCGGACCTGATCGATGGATTTATCGGGGGTACGGTCCCCCCGTCTTCCGGCTCTTTCGACTGGTCGGCATATCTGATGGAGGGTCTGTGACCCTCGACCGTTTCCGTCCCTATGTGGCCGGTGTGCTTGACCCGGCGATCCGCGTCTCGATCAGGCTCGGGCTCACTCCGAATTTCTATTCGGCCGGTGCGCTGGTCGCTGCCGTTGCCGCCGGCGCCGCCTTTTACGAGGGGATGATCGGGCTTGCGGTCCTGCTCGTCGCGATAAATGCCGTGTTTGACGCCATCGACGGGGCGCTGGCGCGGGAACTGGAGGTCGCAAGCCTCCGCGGCGATTTCATCGATCATGTCTCAGACCGGTACGCCGATATCGTCATCATCACCGGCGTCTTTGCGGGCGGCGCCGCGCCGTGGCAGATCGGGGTCTTCGCCCTTACCGGCGTGCTGATGTCCTCCTATATGGGCACACAGGCGCAGGCCCTGGGCGTCGGCCGCTACTACGGCGGGGTGCTCGGGAGGGCCGACCGTCTGTTTCTCCTGCTCGTTGCAGGCCTCCTCGACATCTTCGTGGCGGCGCCGGTCTTCGGTCTCCCGTACCTCGGCTGGATTCTCGTGTTCTTCGGGATATTCGGCCACTATACCGCCTTTCAGAGGATCGCGTATATCTGGCGGCGGATCTGATCCCGAATTTTTTGAGGAGGCCGGGGCCGGAAGAGATCGTCGGACTGAACCGGCCTCTGCACCGGGCATCGAACGGTTCGCTGCGGCTCTGGTCCACGAGTTGACGCACTGGAGCGGACGGCGGATTTTCTGACCGGGGTTTTTGCCCCTGCCTCCTCTTCTCCTGAGATGCGACGGAGGGGAGGGGTGCTCTTCACCTCGATCCCCGGATGAGCAACAATGTTCTGCAGCAAAGCCTGTGAGTTCCCAGAAGTTTTTTACAACCTCGGCCACACACTCGTCGCCCGCAGTAAAAAAACTCCTCCGCGTGGCCCCGTCATCACCGGCGGGGCTCTCCGGGCCCGGCCAGGATCATCTTACTCCAGGCGGCGATGATCTTCTCCCTGGCCTTTTTTAGATCATCGGATATCGCAAACTTCTGAGGGGTAATCTCACGTTGGTGCGGGTATTTCAGGAGATCGTCATTACTTCCGGTGATGTAGTAGTGATAAAAACCGGCGAGGTAAATCCCCGTATACCTGAAGATTCCTTTTATCCGGCGTGCAGAGGTGAAGACTACGGCGTTGCGATCATAGATGCAACGGACATCGGCAGACGAGAGGCGCAGGGAGAGATCATAGTCCTCCAGGAGTGATATGTCCCGGTGGCCGCCTACCCTGAAATACACATCTCTTTTCACTGCAAAATTCGACCCGATCAGCCAGTAAAATCCAAACGGGTGAAGCAGATGATAATGCCATCGCCATCCCCGGATGATCTCCGAACAGATAGTCCGGTTATAAAACCTGACCGGTCCCGTGCAGACATCATATCCACCAAGAGTGAGTTTTTCCTGGATCGTTTCCAGCCAGGTGGACGGGTGGTGCGTGTCTGCGTCTGTGAAGACGAGGATATCTCCTTTTGCCGCAACGGCACCATCGCCGCGGGCACCGCCAATGCCGGACCGTTTCTGCGAGATCACCGCGTCTGCAAGGGTTGCGGCGATTGCACAGGTCTGATCCGAAGAATCGCCGTCGACAACGATGATCTCGTACATGTCCCGCGGTATGCTCTGGGCTGTAAGTGACCTCAAACAGTCGAGGATCGTCTCTTCTTCATTGAGTACAGGAATGATGATCGATATCATACGGCTCTCCGGATACGGGATAGACAGCTGTTCATGACCAGACGGCAGCCTCTTCCGGCCGCCGGCATCAGGGCTTCACGATAACTGTAGAGCGGATAGACAAGAAGGAAGGACAATATTACGGCGTTTATGGCAGCATCGACCGCAAACCACCATGCCATCAGTTCAAGCGCGACAACGGAGAGTACGGCAGTGGCGCCCAGGAGGAGCACTCCGTTTTTCAGGCCGATGCCGACAACCGTGGTGCATGCGGTGGTAACCAGATCTTCATGATAGTCCTGGATCTCATGTGCAATCAGCGCCTCGCAACAGATGAAGGTGCAGATCAGCGCAGAGGCGGCGGGAAGGGAGATCAGTGGGGGGAATCCTCCTCCGGCAAGGGCGTATCCCGCCAGAAACGGCAGTCCACCGAACATCATGCCGTGGCAGATGATGTCTGCTGCAAACCAGTCCTTGAGCCTGGCAGGCGTCGCCGAATAGAGCGTGAGGGCGATCAGGCAGAGAAGGGTGAAGAAGAATCCGGCCCCCGAGATCGTGAGAGAAAGCAGGAGCGGTATTCCTGCAAGTACTGCACACATGACGAGGGTCTCCTCTTTTGACACCGTTCTGTCGGCAAACGGGTTTTTTCCCTGTTTGATCTTTCTTGCATGGTTCCGGTCTATTTCTGCGTCATACAGATTGTTGACGACAAATCCATATCCGGTGACGCAGAAAAAGAGGATAAATACTGTGAGGATGTTGATCGAGAGGCCTGCGGCGAGGTATGCCCCGGCGATCGGAAACAACGGATAAAATTTTATCCAGTCTCCCGTGCGGAGCATTTTCCGGTAACCCTGTATTTTTTCCATCGTCGTGGTGTTCCTGTAGTTGTTATGTCCGGAAGGTTGTTCTCTGGGATTGCACCGGGTTTTCCACGGGTTGTTCGCGAAAAACCTGCCGATGCGGGCAGATCCACGAGGGGTCCCCCCATATGATGATCAGTGGCGCCATGTTCCAGATCCTGATGCTGCCGTTCTCACGGTCTCTGCTCCATTCCACACCACATCGACGCAACCGCCTGATCAATGGTTTCTTCGATGCCGCTCTGCAGTCTGCCGAAGGTATGCAGGTGGACGAGCATAAAGTTCGGGTACCAGAAGTTCGCCAGAAATACCTCCCTGTTGATCCCGGTTAGTATTCCGCGGGAGACTGCCTTCTGGTACAACTCGTCAAGGGCAGGAAAACGTGTGACTGCTTCTTCTTTTGCCCGTTCCGTAATATTGGGCGAGGAGGAGAACTGTTCGAAGAAGAGGGTCTTTTTCGGATTTTCAAACATCCACTGAAGTACGTGTCGTTTGACATTTTTTATCTGTTCTTCAACAGGGGTTTCCGGACGGATTGCTTCGTCCACCGCATCGGCGAGTGCTCTGTGAATGGAGGTATAGAGCGAATCAATCAGTTCTTCTTTTGTCCGGAAGTACCGAAAGAGCGTTCCTGCCGACACGCCGGCATGGTCAGAGATCTGTTGTGTCGGCGTGGCATGAAACCCCTGGGTTGAAAAGAGATCGATGGCCGCCTCCATCAGGGCTTTCCGTTTTTCTTCAGATAAATGTCTGCTCAAACGATACCTCCATATTTCCCATGTATTGCTACGTATTCAATAATTATTCCGTCCCCGCAGTTAAATAAGTAACTGCTCACTCATTGTGTTCTCACCCGTTGCCGGATATTTTTCTCTAAAAAAATGCTCACAACCCATCATTTCTGAAAATGAGTCCGGACCTGATCTTTTAAAAAAATTGATGAAGCTCAAAGATCCAACTGGATCTGGAGACGCAAGAAGTGAACGCCATAGTGGATGTACAGAATCTCACGAAGGTCTACGGTGACACCACTGCACTGGATACCGTCACCATGTCCGTCGAGCAGGGGGCTCTTTTCGGGCTTCTCGGCCCCAACGGATCGGGAAAGACGACGATGATCAAACTCCTGACCGGGCAGGTGCGGCCTTCCGGCGGTGCGGCGACGGTGCTTGGCCTTGATGTGACGGCCGACCCTGTGGGGGTGCGGTCGCTGGTCGGGATCATACCTGAGCAGGAGACGCCCCCGAGTTTCCTTACCGCAGAGGAGTACCTCCGCCTTGTCGGGGCGATCAGAAAGATCCCGGACACCGAGGAACAGATGGCGTGGTGGTTCGAGTACCTGGAGTTCGGGGACAAGCGCGACGTCCTCTGCAAGGACCTCTCGCGGGGCACGCGGCAGAAACTGATGTTTGCCCAGGCGTTCCTCCACTGTCCCGTGCTCGCCCTGATCGACGAACCGCTCATCAACTTCGATCCCATCATGCAGGAGACGGTGAAGGAATACCTGGCCGGCTACGTGAAGAAGGGCAACACCATCTTCATCTCCACGCACATCCTGGAGATCGCAGAGGAGATCTGTTCGGACTTCGCCATCCTCCAGAGGGGCAAACTTCTTTCGACCGGCAGGGTGGCAGAGGTCACGGGAGCGGGCCGGCACCTCAACGAGTACTTCCTCTCCCTTATCAGGAAGGGCGGCCATGTTTGAGTTTTTCCTGAGCATGATGAAGGAGGAGTGGCGGATTCACTCCACGATGTTCGGGAGCCTCAGCTTTGCCCTCTATCCGGTGCTGATCTTCGCCATCGCGTTCATGGGCGCTTTTCTCCTCCCTCTGATCAGGCCGATCCTTCCCTTCGGCGACCTTGCCCTTGTCACGCACGCCCTCTTTCTCCTGCTCGGCCTCATGATCGGGGCGTTCGGCCTCCTCATGAACGAGGTGATGGAGCGGCGGTTCGGGCAGTCGAGCAGTCTTGCCTATGCCGCACGGAGTCTACCCCTCTCTGAGCGTTTCATCTTCCTGAACTTTGTGGTGAAGGACACGGTCTACTACTTCGTGCTCTGGGTGCTCCCCTTTGTCGCGGGGTTCGCGGTCGCCGCACCCTTCGTCGGCATCCCGCTGACGGTGCCGGCGCTTCTCCTGCTCACACTCTCTCTCTCCTTCCTCACCGGACTTGCGGCCGCGTTCTTCCTCTCGATAGTCTACACCCGCTCAAAATGGTTGTTTGCCGCGGTCTGCGTGTTCATCGCCGCTGCCGCTGTGGCGGCACACCTTGCAGGGACAGGCGCGGTGGCCCTCTTCCTCCCGCTGGCGCTCTTCCGCACCTTTTCCTGGGAGACGCTCCTTGCGGCGTGCGCGTTTGTCATCGTCCTGGCTGCCCTCTCCATCGCCCTGATGCGGCCTGCGTCTGCGGCGAGGGCGAAGCACCACAGGGACATGCTCACTCCTCTCACCCGGCGTTTTTCTCTCTTCCCATACCCCGCCCTTGCGGCAAAGGACTGCATCGATCTTTTTCGGAGCGGCAGCGCCGTCGGCCAGACCCTCTTCTCCTTTCTCCTCCCTCTCGGGGTGATCTGGTTCTGCCTCTCCCTGCTCGGCCCCTTCCTCCCGGGGTACAGCATCCTCCTTCTCTTTGCGGTCCTCACCGGCGTGATCGCATCGACGATGTACATCTGGCTCACGATGTTCGATAGTTTCGGCCCGTACGCCTGCCTGCCCCTCAGCGTTGCCGATGTGCTGAAGAGCAAGATCTGTGGTTTTGCGGTGCTGCAACTCATCCCGGCCGCCTTCATAGTCCTCGTCACCGTCCTTGCAGGGGAGGCGGCGTACCTCCTCCCCGCCCTGGTGCTCTGCCTCTCGGTCTCCTTCTACGGCCTTGCGGTGACGGTCTATCTGACCGGTCTCTCCCCGAGTGTCCTCCTCTACGACCCGCGGGTGTTCGTGCTCTATCTCCTTGCCATCGGTGTCCCGCTCGTTGCCTTCATCGCCCTCTCCTTCATGAACCCCTGGTATGCGATGATGTCGCTGGTGCTGCCTGCGGCGGGGTGGTGGGTCGCGCGGAGGGGGGTTGCGAAGTGGGACAGGAAGGAGGTGGCCGGGTTTTGAGGGGGGAGTTTTTTCGTTGAGTGCTGAGAGCAATGACCCCCAAAAAATGCTATTTTGTTACCGCCGCATTCCGGATCCGCGTCATCCACGTATTTTCCTCTTCAATCGTAATACCACACGTTTCCGTCGGGTATTGCCGTTCGATCCATCATCGGGTTTTCTGCAGTAAGAGTTCCGAGTCTGTAGTATCCCGTAATCATTTGACATTAACCTTATATGTCGATGTGAGCAAACTTTCCGACCGGGATATCCGAGGTATCATTCGTCAATGGAAAGGAGGAAAATCAGTTCATGATCTTGCGGAGTACCATCAGGTAAGCCGGCAACGGATTTACCAGATTATTTCCTTTTATCGGCAGCTCTATATCCTCCCGTTACCTCCCGGGGGTGGGGTAATGGATTATGGGGGTCAGCGCGCCTATGTTGTGATGAGCGCCGAGGGAGTTACCCCACCAGTTGCCCAACTTGCCCTTGAAGAGCGTGTTGCATCGCTCGAATAAAGGATCAAAAAAATGGAACGTGAACCTGTGGATTCCTATTCGGACCCCTCTGGCGACCAACCAGAGGGTCCGGATTACGATGGGCCTGTCCGGACTCGAACCGGAGATCTTCGCCGTGTAAGGGCGACGTCATAACCAACTAGACCACAGGCCCAAAAATACCGTCTATCGTTGCACCCGGGATCATATATCTCTGTTGTTTTCCCGGTGCCGGAACGTCCGGGTACTCTCCAAACTTCTCCCCGGCCATCCCTTCGAGCAGACGCCTGATCGCCTGCAACTCCGTGAGCACGTCGCCGTCTTCGCCTGATATCTCCGTGCCGCCGGTCACTGCCGCCACCGGCGGGTGGCTCCGGGTCTTCGATGCCCATGAGTTCGGCCGCAGTCGCCAGTGCCGTTCCGGGCGTCACCCAGAAAGGGGCGCCGGCGAGAGCTGCCGTGAGGATCAGAAAGTCGACCAGCAGTACGACGACAATGAGGAAAAGGAAATAATAAGCCCTGAACAGGATGGCCAGTTTGAACTCCTTCCCGAGGGCAATCTCTTCGGACATGGCATTTACCCCCTGCACCTGGTCTTCACCGCCGCCTTCTTATCGATCTGTTGCGGCAGGGACAGTTCGCGACCGTTCCCTGTCTGCACACCGTGGGATGGCGATAGGGTGCGCCAGGCGTTTCCTATCGAGGTCCAGACGAACCTATATATACCTGGATGAACGAGGGCGTTTCTATGTCACCACATGCCGACGAAGTCCTGGACGCCATCCAGGGGCGGCGGAGCATCCGCGCCTATGAGGACCGCTACCTCGACGACGAGACCGTGCTCTCGATCATTCATGCGGGGATCCATGCCCCGACAACGCTCGGTCTTCAGCCGTGGCGTTTTGTCGTCGTCCGCGACCACGACCTGATGAAGAGGATCTCCGACTACTGCAAGCCGATCCTGCTCCTCAATCTGAAGGATATGACCACTCCCGAGGCGGTGGAGCAGAAAATATTGCTCTCTTCAAAGGATTTCAACATCTTCTATGGGGCGGCCGTGCTCGTCCTCGTTCTCGGGAAAGAAAAAAGCCATTTCAGCACCTATGACTGCACGCTCTGCGCCGGGAACATGATGCTTGCCGCCCATGCGCTGGGGGTCGGGAGTTGCTGGATCGGATCCATAGGCCCGGTCGCCGACAACCCCGGGCTGATGAAAGAACTGAAGGTGCCTGAAGGGTGGATGATCGTGGCGCCGATCGCCTTCGGCTACCCGAAGGAGATCCCGGAAAAACCGCCGCGGCGCGAACCCGAGATCGCCTGGGTCAGATGATCGCGGGAAGGAAACCTCCTTCCTTTCTCGATTCTCCGAAAAAAAGTATTCACTGAAGGCCGAAGGACTTCAGGGTCACATCGTCGCTGACCTCGCCGACGCGGTAGACCACGCCCTCGGAGAGCTCGTTGATGATCACCTCTGCCGGGGAGAAGAGCGAGGTGTCGATCTTGTAGAAGTCGTAGCCCGCCTCCTTGAAGATCTCGTTGAAGGGCTTGCCATAGCCCTGCGATGTGCAGGACGGAATCTTTTCAAGGTAATCCCTGATCTCGGGCGCCTTCATCGTCAGGGAGATCTGGCCGTGATAGATGGTGGCGTCGTTTGTGACGCCCATGGCGAGTTTCGAACCGCGGACCGGCGGAATTGGTGCGGTGCCGAAACCGGCGATGATCTTTCTGGTGTCGAAGCCCAACTCGTTGAGTTTGTAGACCGCAGTCTCGACGCAGCGGCCTGAGACCTGGATGGAGCCGACGATCGAGGAGGTCGGGGCGACGATGGCGCAGGTATTGGCGACATCCACCTTGCAGGACTCTGCGATCGTCTGCATGACCTCGCCGTTCGGCAGGTGGTCGCTCTCCAGGCAGATCACGGCCGTATCGCACTCGTCCTCGTAGCCGATCACCTCATAGGTGTGTCTGGGCTTGAGAGAGAGGGCGCGTGCCGGTCCCGACCCCATCGCGAAGTAGTTGCCGACCTTGATGGTCCAGCCCGCTTTCTGGGCACCGAGGCAGGCGATCGCCGGAAAATCGGTGGAGACCTCGATGAAAGGCATCGGGATCCCTTTGATCGCCCCCATGGTGAAGTTGATCTCGGCGAGCCCGCCGAGGCAGATGTCCGTGAAAACACGTCCTGCCCGGTATCCGCCGTTTACGCTTACCCCCGCATCGACGATCCGCGCCCCGTTGTCCAGTTCGTGGGCGGCAGCATTGTAGTCTTCTGGATATTCGAAAATGTCGTTGAATATATCAAGGGCCTGTTCATTCACGCTCAGCATGGAAATATCACCATTCACATAAACAACGCAAAGGGAATAGATAAGACTTGCCAATCGATCGTTCAGGTCAGCAGTTCGAGGACGCGCTGCGGCTCGTATCGCAGGGTAATCACGCGCGTTCTCCCCTTTCCCTCCCTGTAATCGAGGTTGATCAGCCGCATTGCGTCCAGCTTCTTGACGATCTCGTAGAATCGGGTGTACCCGAGTTTTTCTTTCTGTTTTACCCGTTTATAAACCTCGCCGGCATTCATTTCCTCGCCGCCGGCACTCATTTCGGCGATCGTCCCGAGCAGGTTTTTCTCCTCGGTCTTCAGGGTTCTCAGGGTGAAGGTGAGGTGAAGGTACTTTGAGACCTGGTATGCGCGGCAGATGTCCTCCTCCTCGATCCGCCGGCGGGCATCCTTTTCGGCGTCCAGCGTGGCTCGCTTCAGCAGGTCGATCCCGACCCGCAGGTCGCCGCTCTTCATCGTCTGCTCGACGACGAGATCGAGCATCGTATCGGAGAGCACGCCCGGATACAGGCCGGCGAGCGCCCGCTCGGTGAGGATGTGCCTGATTTCCCCGGCGGAATAGGGTGAAAAATAGATCTCGGTCGGCCGAAAGACCGATGCGACCCGCGGGTCCACCTCGCGCGAGAGGTCGACGCTCAGATCTGAGATAATGGTGATCACCCCGATCCGCGTGCCCGGGTAGGCCTCGTGCGCCCTCAGGAGTGCGTAGAGGACCTTGTTGATCTCGTTCTCGTACAGCAGGTAGTTGGCGTCGTCGAGGGCGACGAGGAGGACGGTCTCCTCCTTCTGGAGGATGCGGGCGACGGCGTCGAAGATCTGCTTGAACGAGGTGCCTGAGGCTGGCGGGAGATGGCCAGACAATTTCTGATAGATCTGGGCGAAGATTGCGAACTTGGTGTTGTCGATCTGACAGTTGATGTAGACCGGGATCAGTTTTCTGGTGGACTCCTCGATCTGGACGAAGAGTTTGCGCACGCTCGTCGTCTTGCCGGTGCCGGGAAGTCCTTTGCAGATGGTGTTCAGGGGACGACCGCCCCGGAGACCGGGTTTGATCTGGAAGGCGAGTTCCTGGATCTGTGTTTCACGGTAGTTGAACTGCTCCGGGATGTAATCGATTTCAAATACTTCGGGGTCTCGAAACAGCGTTTCGTCCCACATGAGCAGATCCCGTTTCATCAGTGATCCCTCGCGCCGTCTCTATATATAGGTCGCCGATCCCTGTTTGCGCTCAGCGCGAGTGGGTGAGCCGGTCCATGCAGGCCTTGCAGAGCGTCCGGTTCAGGAAGAGCTGGCTCATCTGCTTCTGTGTCTTTGTCACGTCGGCTCCGCACTCCTCGCAGAGCATTGGTGTCGTCACGGGCTCGGGCGCCTTTTTCACCGGTGTTTCTGGTGCGGGCGTCGCCGCTGCCGCCGGCAGGGGGTCCGATATGATCGTCTGTTCTGGTGCTGCTGCCGTCGGTGCGGTTTCCGACGCGTCCTTCACGCCCTCCGGTACAGGGCCGGGCATCGCCACGGGTTCGAGAGGGATTTTTGCTTCCGCAGGTGTCAGCACCGTCTGTTCCCGGGCTTCAGCGGATTTTTTAGCCGTCTTGATTGAAAAAACACGCTTTCGGTAGGCATCCACCCGTTCTGCGGTTGCTTCGTCCCCTCTGCCGAGACGGGAGAGAGTGGCGTCGAGGAAGCCTGCGAGTTCGTCGGCGTCCGTATTCGATTCGACCTCCCCGCTCACTTCCAGGCGGAGGTTCTCGTAGTTGTCCAGGTTGACGGTGATCCCGAGGGTAAGGGTCTTTTTTGCCGGCATAGTACTCACTAGAGTATGTGCAGGGTATCTATAATGTGTGTATATGTGTTCGGTGATTCAGAAAGATGCCCTGACCTCAGCCCCGCGGTTCCGGGCGCGGGTGAGGACCATCGTTCCTCCGGTCTCCGCCATCGCCCCCTTTGCGGCACTGAGGGCGTCCTGCATGCCGGTGTCGCCGATCGCGTAGACCGTCGGCCCGAAGGAGCTCAGTCCGACGCCTGCGGCATCGGTGGTCCCCAGGGCGGCGACGAGGTCGCGGATGAGGGGGGGCTGAAGGCTGTGTTCGACCCGTTTGAGCCCGAGACCCTGGATTGCGTTCACCGCCGTCCCGAAGAGGTCGAGGTCTTTTTCAACGATCCCCGGCAGCATCTGCATCAGGACGGCGTGACAGAGTGCCTGCACGTCGCCGACGGGCACCGGGCAGTGCCGCCTGAAGATGTCGGCCTCGGCCCTCCCGCTTGCGCCGGCCTGAACGTCAGGAGTGGCCAGCAGGATCTGCCAGTCCTCGGGGAACGGGTGTCTGAAGAGCACCGGCGCGGGCCTCACCCCGCCCGATGCCGACGACGGCCTGAAGTCGGACTTTTCTCCTGATGGACCGAAACTGTGTCCGCCGTCGAGGATGAAGCCGCCCGACTCGAATACGGCGGTCCCGATCCCCGACGTCCCGCCCCTCCCGGCGATCGCCGCGATCTCCCTGACGGGCATGGGCCGGTAGAGTTCGCAGAGGGCGCGGGCGATGGCAAGGTCGAGCTGGGTGCCGCTTCCGAGACCGATATGCCCGGGGTAGGTACGGTGCACCGTGATCTCGGCGCCTCCCCGGACGCCCAGCGCGGCAAGGATCGTTTCCGCCGTCTTTTTCACCCGTTCCGCGCTCTCTCCCTCCCCTCTGACCGAGAGTTCGCCGCTTCGCTTCGCCGCGACCACGACGGCCGGATCCTCGACCGAGAGGCCGATCCCGCCGTCGACCCGCCCTGAACTCCCATTCATGTCGATGAGGGCCATGTGGATCCGTGCCGTCGCCTCCACGATCACCCCGGCCTCGTCGGTGAAATTGCAGTACGGGAAGGTCTCCCTGATGGCGATCAGGGGTTCTCCGCCGGTGATGATCCGGTACCGACGGGAGAGCAGCGGTTCATGGCGGAAAATGCCGAAGACGTCGCTGATGGCGGAGCCGGCCCGGCACATCCTCACGTCGTCGATCTCACGGCGCGCCTCGATCCGGTGCATCCGCATGATCCGTCCGATCGGGATGTCGGCCCGCATCAGGTCGTCTCTGAACGAGGGATCAAGCCGGGAGAGCGGGGTGTCCGACACTGCGTACAGGAGCGCCTTCCCGCTCCCGCTCTCGTTCAGGGTCACGATACGGTGGTTGACCTGCTCTCCCGGACAGATCCCGAGGGACGCCGCCGTGTGCTCATCGGCAGAGACCACCTCCTGAGAGAGCGTGTGCACGGTCACCTCGCAGCCCAGCGCGTTCTCAAGAAGGGTGGTCACCGAGCCGTCGGTGCCGAGGAGGATCTTCTGCATCGGCGAGAGGGCGCCGACCTCCTTCTCCAGTTCCCGGAGTTTTCCGGTGATGTTGGACGATGTCATGGGTCTTCAATAGGTCATGCGTCCCGACAGGGCCGGGACGGTCAGAACATTATTCCACAGAGAAGATATTATAAGTATACTCTACAGGCGGCAGATGATGAGAGTTACCCCCACTGATCCGTGATGAAGCAGGGTGCTGATGCCGCACTGATGTTGAAAAATATGTTGGCAGGGTTTTATTCCTGCCGGTCGAAAGGTCTCTTTCCGAAGAGGAGGGGGAGAAACTCGGGCCCTTCCACCAGACCGAAGGCGCCTTTCGCCGCCGCCCGCTCGGAATACGCGGCGGTCCCGTCCCGCGCTCTGCCGCGGATCGCGAAGGGGACGGGCTCGCGGGTATGGGTCTTCAGCCTGATGGGGGTCGGATGGTCCGGGAGGACGGCGACCGTCCCGTCGAACTGATCGAGGATCGTGCCGACGATGCCGTCCACCCCCTCAATCGCCCGCACCTTTTCTCTGACGCTTCCCATATGCCCGGCCTCGTCAGGCGCCTCGACGTGCACATAGACGAAGTCGAGGCGTTTTATCGCTTCGAGAGCGTAGCGGGCCTTCGCCCCATAGTCGGTGTCCAGGAACCCGGTGGCCCCGGGCACATGGATCACGTCCATGCCGGCGTAGCGCGCGATGCCGTTGAGGAGGTCGACCGCGGAGATCATCCCCCCGTCACGTCCCCAGCGGTCGCGGAACGACTGAATGGACGGTCGTTTTCCTCCGCTCCACGGCCAGATCGTCGTGGCGGGAAGGTTCCCTGCGGCGATGCGCGCCCGGTTTGTCGGGTGGTCGGCAAAGGCCGTCCCGGCCGCATCCATGCACCGGCGGAGCAGAGAGGCGTCCGGGCCTTCGGGCAGGTACGGCGTCGTCTCCTGCCCGACGATATCGTGGGGCGGGGTCGTCGTTGCGCCCTGCCCGCCTCCGACCACCATCAGGTTCCGGTACGAGATGCCGGGGTGGAACGTGACGCCCGGGACCGTCCCCTGCAGCGAGGCGATGAGGGCGGCCCCCTCCTCGCTCGTGATGTGCCCGGCGTTGAAGTCCTCCATCACGCCGCCGTGCATCGTGACCAGATTGAAGCGGTAGGCGTAGTCTGCGGGTGTGAGGTCGATGCCCATGCTGGCGGCTTCGAGGGGCCCCCTGCCCGTATAGCAGGTGCCCGGGTCGTAGCCCAGGACCGAGAGGTTTGCGACGTCGCTGCCGGGCTCGTATATGTCTTTCACCGTCCGCAGAAGGCCGCATGCTCCTTCCCGCGCAACCTGATCCATACTGGGCGTATCTGCATATTCGAGAGGCGTTTTGCCGCCGAGTTCCTCAAGGGGCTCGTCGGCCATGCCGTCCCCGAGCACAACGATGTATTTCATGGTCAGTACTCTCTTCTCTGCTCTTCAGCAGATCTCTCTGACAAGGGCGCGTGCCGCCTGCCGCACTGACTTCTCAGATCCGGCCCCGGCACGCCAACCGGTCACCCTGAGTTTTTCGACGGCGAGTTGCATTCTCGGAACATCTCCAACCCAGCCGCGGTTCCCTCCGGTGTACCGGAAATGCACATCAGAGATCCCCATCTCGCCGGCGACGATCCGGGCGATCGTCGTGACGTCGATCCAGTCCTCAGATCCGATATTGAAACAGGCAAAGGGCCCGTCCGTGGCCGCGACCGCGTGGAGGAGAGCCGCCACACACTCTGAGACGAGGAGGTACGACTTTATCTGCCTGCCGTCCCCGAGGATCTCCAGTTCGGTCGGGTTTGCCTTCAGTTTGTGGGCAAAGTCCCAGATCACGCCGTGGTTGCTCCGTTCCCCGATAATGTTGGCGAACCGGAAGACCCATGCCTTCATGCCATAGGTGTGGGCATAGGAAGAGATCATCGCCTCGGCAGCCAGTTTGCTCCCGGCATAGACTGATATCGGTTCCATTGGGCTGTAGTCTTCGGGCGTTGGAATGACCGACGCCTCACCGTAGACCGTCGAGGTGGAGGTGAAGACGATCTCCCTGACGCCGTGGGTCCGCATCGCCTCGAGGACGCGGACCGTGGCGGAGACATTGTTCTCGTATACGTCTGTCGGGGTGGCGGCGCTCCCCCGGACATCGGGGTCAGCAGCGAGATGATAAACCCGGTCTACCCCTGTGAACCTCTCCTGCCACCCATCTTCGAGTAGATCGGCATGGAGGTAGTCAATTCTTCCGGCGTCGAGATGCCCTTTGATATGAGCAAGGTCCCCGGTGCGGAGGCTGTCGATGACCAGCACGCGATCCCCCTGATCCACCAGGGCATCGACCAGATGGGAGCCGATAAACCCGGCGCCGCCCGTGACGATCGAGAACATACAGGATCCTGTTGGCAGCGCGAGATGATATGGGTGACGGCCGGCCCGTTCTTACTCTCCGCTCCTCTCCCTGGCGGCATGCCTGCCGGACTTCTATCCTAACTATTAATTACGAACCACATGCACATCATACACCACGAGATCATGAACATGCGCAGAGGAATACGGGAAAATGCCGGGACATATCTCCGTGGTCTGATGATGGGGGCCTGTGACATCATCCCCGGTGTGTCCGGGGGGACCATCGCCCTCATCACCGGCATCTACGAGCGTCTGATCGGGGCGATCGGCGCCATCGACCCCGGTTCGCTGAAGCACGTGCTGCACGGCGATCTCGATGCGTTCAGGGTTGACCTCGAAAAGATAGATCTGCTGTTCCTGGTCGTCCTCCTTGCCGGGATCGCCACGTCGTTCCTCGCCATGTCCGGCGTTATCCTGGACCTCCTCAGGTACCACGGCGTCGAGACCTACTCTTTTTTCCTCGGTTTGATCATCGCTTCGGCCGTTGTCCTCTTCCGGGAGATACGCTCTCCGGGCGTGGCAGGCCTGGCCTTTTTTCTCACTGGAACCGTCGTCGGTTTTTTGCTGGCCAGCCCCGGTCACCTTGACCCCGGTCACTCCCTGCCGGTGATCTTTCTGACCGGCATGGTGGCGATCTGCGCGATGATCCTTCCCGGCATCTCGGGTGCCTATATAACCCTCGTCCTCAACCAGTACGAGTTCCTGCTTGCGGCGATCGGATCGATCTCCCTCCCTGAGATCTTCACCTTCATTCTTGGAGGTCTCACCGGCCTCCTCCTCTTCACAAAGGCCCTCAAGTATCTCCTGAAGAACCATCACACGATGATGATCGCCTTCCTCACCGGGCTGATGCTCGGAGCGACCCGGATGCTCTATGATAAGGCCGCTGTGTCTGGTGATGTCCTCTTTGACGGCGGACCCTTCTTCTTCATCGCCGGCATCATCGCCATGGGCCTGGTGGAGTACGCAAAACGGCGCTACGAGAACGTCAGCGCCTGAACAGTCCTTTTTTTTCCGGTCGAACAGAAAACGTACTTGTGCAGGCAGGTGCAAGATGTACGAGAGATACCATGTTCATCGGGATCGATCATGGCACGACGGCCATGCGCTTTGCGTCTGCGGAAGGTCATTTCAAAATTTCGCGCGAGGCCGCCAGGGAGTTTGTCGTCGGCGACCTCGAACGCCTCTGCCCGATCGAGGAGATCGAAGGAGTTGCGGTCTGCTACTCGATGGGCGACGGGATCGCGGCGATCACCGATATCAGGAGAGTGGAGAACCGCGGCGTCGTCTCGCAGGAGGGCGCGGGCAAGCACATCGGGGGCGGCACCCAGGTATACGATGAGATCGCAGGCAGCGGCCTTCCGGCGGTGGTGATCCCGGGCATTCACCGGGGTTCGCCGACCGATCCCAGGTTCAAGGCATATTCCCACCAGACCAGCCCGGAGAAGATCGGCATCGCGTATGAGGCCTGCCGTGACCTCGGTCCGGACGTGGTGGTCTCGGACATCTCCTCGAACACCGTGACGATGCTCGTTTCCGGGGGCAGCATCGCGGGCGCCTTCGACGCCTGCATCTTTGCGCCGGGGACGCAGCACGGGGCGCTGGACGTGGATGCGATCCGCCGGATCGATGCGGGCGTCGAGACGGCGAACGATGCGTTCCTCCACGCGGGGGTCACCCACACCCTGCCCCCCTCCGGGCAGGACCGGACCATTGCGATGTTCGCGGCGATGGAGTGCGCCGCCATGCTCCTGCTGAACCCCGGGGCAGAGGTCGCCCTTGCGGGATCGAAGGCGCCGGTCGTCGCCGGTGAAGTGGAGCGCCTGTTGCGGCGCAAGGTCGCCGTCTACGACGAGTGGTGTGCTGCTGTGGGGCTTGCCGGGATTGCGCGGGCGGTGTTCACCGGCGACCGGTCGATCCTCGGGATCGCCGTGGACCGGTGAGACCGGAACGTCCCCGCCACCTGAGAAGAGGATCGAGATCCTGAAATTATCCTGAGAGATTGCTCTCTTCTGTCGGCGTTGCGGCGATCTGCCGCACAGGCGTATGCTTCATTATTGTCGTCGGATATCTGTCCTTTCCTGAGCATGCAAAACCCTCTGATATCCCCGGGCAATTTCCTGATTTTGTCCTCGACACAATGTTCTTAACGATTCATCATGATAAATTATGCGGGGTATTCTGATTGAAAGAGTTACGCATCCACGGCAGAGGGGGACAGGGTTCTGTCACTGCTGCTGAACTGATCGCCGTTGCTGCGTTTGAGGGCGGTGTTTATTCCCAGGCTTTTCCTGCATTTGGAGTCGAACGGCGCGGTGCCCCTGTGCAGGCGTTTGTCCGGTTCAGCGACGAAAAGATACGTCTGCGGAGCCAGGTGTACGAACCCGACTACATCATCGTCCAGGACAGCACGCTGATCAGGGACGTCGACGTCTTCGGCGGGATGAAGACGGGCGGCATCGCCATCGTCAACACCGAAAAATCCCTTCATGCCGCCGTTCCCGAAGGCGTGAAGTTGATCACCATCGACGCCACCGGGATCGCCCTGGAAAAACTCGGCGTCCCGATCACGAATACGACACTGATCGGCGCCTTTGCAGCGGCGACCGGTGAAATATCTTTATCTGCTGTCGAGAAAGCCCTTCTGAACCGTTTCCCCGGCAAACTCGGGGAGAAAAACGTTGCAGCCGCCAGGCACTCCTACGACCTGATCCGGGGTGAGGCCTGATGGCGCTCAATGTCGGGTGCGCCGCCGCTCCCGGGCGGGCGCGAGACAACAGGACCGGGTCGTGGCGGGTCTTCAAGCCGACATTCAGACACGAGACCTGCACGAAATGCGGGCTCTGCGAGACCGTCTGTCCCGAGGGGTGCGTGAAGGAGCGCGAGGACGGGTACTTTGACCCTGATTATGACTACTGCAAGGGCTGCGGCCTCTGCGCCGAGGAGTGTCCGGCCGACGACATCGAAATGGCCCAGGAGGAGAAATAAATCATGATGGAAATTCTGGAAGGCTCCCATGCGGTCGCCGAAGCCGTGAGGCTCTGCCGTCCCCAGGTGGTCTCCGCATACCCGATCACCCCGCAGACCCACATCGTCGAAGCGCTTGCGAGCATGGTCGCCGACTGCAGGCTCGATGCCGAATATATCTGCGTGGAAAGCGAGTTCTCCGCTCTTTCTTCCTGTCTGGGGGCAAGCGCCGCGGGCTCGCGCGTCTACTCGGCCACGACCTCGCAGGGCCTTGCCCTGATGTTCGAGGTCTGCTTCAACGTGGCCGGGATGCGCCAGCCGATCGTGATGACGATTGCAAACCGTGCCCTCGGCGCCCCCCTGAACATCTGGAACGATCAGCAGGACTCGATCTCTCTGCGTGACGCCGGGTGGATGCAGTGCTATGCCGAGGACAACCAGGAGGCGACCGACCTGCATTTCATCACCTACAGGGTGGCCGAAGATCACAACGTGCTGCTTCCGGCGATGGTCTGCTTCGACGGTTACACCCTCACCCACACCTACGAGCCCGTCGATCTCCCGACGCAGGAGGAGATCGACGCTTTTCTCCCGCCGTTCAAGCCGTACAACACCCTCGACGCAAAGAAGCCGATGTCCCTCGGGATGTACGCCACGCCCGACTACTATATGGAGTTCCGGTACGAGATCGACGAGGCGATGAAGCGGGCGAAGCAGGCATTCGCCCATGCCGGCAGGGAGTTCGCCGGGCAGTTCGGCCGCGACTACTCCGGACTCGTCGAGGGCTACCGTCTCGAAGACGCGGACACCGCCTTTGTGGCGATGGGCTCTCTGTGCGGGACTGTAAAGGACGCGATCGACGAGATGCGGGCCGACGGCATGAAGGTCGGCCTCCTGAAGATCCGCACCTTCCGCCCCTTCCCCTCTGCGGAGATCCGAAAGGCGCTCTCGGGTGTCTCACGAGTCGCCGTTCTGGACAAGAACGTCTCGCTCGGCCAGAAGGGTGCGGTCGCCCTCGAGGTGAAGGACGCCGTGTACGGCAGCGGCATCGACGTCTTCGATTACATCATCGCGCTGGGCGGGCGTGACGTCAGAAAGAGCGACATCAGAACGATCGCCGGTCTTGCGGAGAAGGGGATCGGCGATCAGTACTATGGTCTGCGCATGGAGGTGCTCTGAAATGGCCGAACACGAGTGTGAACTCTTCGAGTGCGGCCACCGGGCCTGCGGCGGCTGCGGCCCGGCCCTTGCGGCGCGGCTGATCCTGAAGGGCACCGGCGAAAATACGATCGTCGTCGCCTCGACCGGGTGTATGGAGGTCTTCTCCACGCCCTATCCCGAGACCGCATGGGGTGTGCCCTGGATCCATTCCCTCTTCGAGAACGCCGCCGCGGTGGCCTCGGGCGTGGAGGCCTCCCTCAAAAAACAGGGACGCGACGAGCACGTCGTCTGCATCTGCGGCGACGGCGCCACCTTCGATATCGGGATGCTCTGCATCTCCGGTGCGTTCGAGCGCGGGCACGATATCACCTACATCTGCTATGACAACGAGGCCTACATGAACACCGGGATCCAGCGTTCGGGTGCGACGCCGTACGACGCCGACACCACGACGAGCCCGGCCGGGAAATGCTCGACCGGGAACAAGCGGCCCAAGAAGGATCTTCCGGCGATCCTGGCGGCGCACGGCGCAAGTTACATCGCCACCGCTTCGATCGCCTATCCGAACGACGTGGTGAAGAAGATCGAGCGTGCGGTGAATACGCCCGGCCCGAACTATATCCAGATCCACGCCCCCTGCGCCACCGGCTGGGGCTTCGAGGGAGCTGAAACGATGGCGATCGGCAGGCTCGCCGTCGAGACCGGGCTCTGGGTGAACTACGAGATGGTGAACGGCGAGGTGGAGAAGGCGAAGAAGATCGTGAACAGAAAACCGGTCGAGGAGTATCTCATGGTCCAGAAGCGCTTCCGCCACCTCTTCAGACCAGAGAGAAACGTGGAAGAGATCGCCAAAATCCAGGCGATCGCCGATCGCAGCGCCGCAAAGTTCGGGATCGATGTTGTGCTGAAAAAACCCGAGTGATGGGTTCTCAGCCCCGGACGCTTTTTTTCCATGCCTGCGTATGCGGGGTGTAGAACGTTTGTGCCGTGCCGAACACGCATGACTCTATCATTTTTTTTCGTGCATCTTTGTCCAGAATGATCTTTTTTTCCTGGATCGAGTAACCAGGATCGCACGTAAAAACAAAGTAACTATTCACCCCTCAACTAATTTTAGCGGTAAATAACCGCAAGATCAATATATGAAGGCTCAGCAATAATATTCAATGAATGTGCCTCCGGATAGAAAACAAATATTACATCTAGTTCTGACCGATCCAGAAGCTGCAACAGATCTCATCCTGGACTTATATAACATCATTCAGAAACAGGCTGAGAAGATCGCTGAACTCGAATCACGTATTGAGGATTTAGAGGCACAA
>JASGMW010000070.1 GCA_030156225.1 Methanofollis sp. | reverse complement strand
GAACAACACGATCCTTTTCATGATCCGCCCTCCTGCCTTCCCGGCCCAATCGCAATCTCGGGGGTCCGGGGGCAGCGCCCCCGGCGTGTATGATTGAGGAAGGTACATTGATCAGAACGGCCGCCCCACAGAAAAACGAAGAACGTTTAGTCCTTCTCTCGCGCCGGGGGGAGACCCCCCCGATCCCCCCTGATAAAGAGAGGCGAGGGGCGGCGATGGTCCTTGTGTTCCTGTTCATTGCCTCGTCTTGAGGTGCGTGATCAAGGGTCTCGAAAGGTCAGACCTGTGAGGGATGCCTCACCACTAGTTGGATCAGTTATACCCTACGGAGGGAGGGAACCCTTTTCACCACAGATTCGATCCGCAATAAAAGTCCGCATTACGGGCCCATTGAAACGGGGCAGGCCTCACCCAACTCCCTCCATCGGTGCATCTCACTCTTCCATCACAACTATCAATACCATACACAAACCATGGTATCATCTGCACTACGGTGGGCCGCGGATGTTCCCTGATAATTCAGGGTTGGACCATAGTGCAATTAGAGACCAGGCGGCACAACAGAGCCGTTCCCCACCCTGTGGGGATCACCGTCCCATTTTCAATTCGCCCGTCTTCAACAGTGCAAAAAAACACCGCGAACATGCCCGTGCATCCTCCAGCGCCCGGTGCGCCCCTTCATAGGGGCACCCCAAAATGGCCCGATGGAGTTCGGACAGAGTCGGCCACTTGTAGCCACCCCTCCTCCAGATACCACAGTATTCAGCAGATCCCACCATCGTACACCAGCCGCGGAGCGATTCAAGCGGGTCGGCACAGCCTGCCCGTTCACACTCACCAGAGACAATCCTGCGATCATAGGCAAGGTTGTGGGCGACAACCAGATCGGCAGATTCTGCCACATGAGACAGTTCCATCAACACGTCCTTGAGCGGGAATCCCTCCTGAACGGCATCGGTGGTCGTGATGCCGTGGACCTCCGTTGCAGACCCGGGGATTGAGAAACCTTCCGGGATCACGATCATCGCACGCTCCGCCAGAAGGGACCCGCAGCCGTCGCAGAGCACCCATGCCAGTTCAACGAGACGGGGAGAAGGACGGCCACTCACAAACCGGCCTGTTGTCTCGGTATCGATAAAAAGGATAATGCCGTTCAACGACGATGAGTCGGACATCTCAGGCGGATATACGCCGTGGACAATGATATTTTGTTCGACAGAACATGGACGCACCGGAGAAGGAACACAACCCCCATGATCCCCCTCACAGTCCAGATCTCCACTTTTCCATCTCCCACACTCCCGACAGACCACTCCAACTCCTCTTTTTTCCGGACGCCATATGGCGGATCGATCTCCCACCCGTCGCGTTCCTGTCTGACGATCCGGTCCTCGGCGAGCTTCTTCACGTACCAGGTGACGGCCCCGCCCGGACATATAAACGATTGTGTCACAATTCTATTATAAAATGGGCGATATAGGGATCTCCATACCTAAACAGAGGAATGTTGCACTCATGATACGATGCGAACATCTGACCAAAACCTACAACGGCGTACCGGCCGTCGACGATCTCTGCCTGGACATTCAGGCAGGCGAAACCTTCGGGCTGCTCGGCCCGAACGGCGCCGGCAAGAGCACCACCATCCTGATGCTCATCGGGCTCATCGAGCCGACTGCGGGTGCGTGCTTTATCGACGATCTGGAGGTGGCCAAGAACCCGATCGAGGTGAAACACCGGATCGGGTACATGCCCGAAGACGTCGGTTTCTATGCCACGCTGACGGCGGAAGAGAACCTCGACTACTCGGCGAAACTGTACGGCATGGGTGCGGACAAAAGAAAAGAACGCATCGCATACCTTCTCGACCTCGTGGGCCTCGACAACGTTGAAAAGGACGTCGGCGACTACTCCAAGGGGATGCGCCAGCGTCTCGGGCTTGCGAAGGCCCTCATCAACGAACCGAAGGTGATCATCCTGGACGAGCCCACCGCGAACCTGGACCCGCAGGGGGTCGCCGACTACCGCCGGATCATCGGACAGGTGGCCGACGAGGGCACCACCGTCCTCGTCTCCTCTCATATCCTCTCCGAGGTGAGCCGGGTCTGCACCTCCGCCGCCATCCTCTCCCGCGGCAGGCTGGTGGTGAGCGGGACCTGGGAAGAACTCGCGGCGGCGGCGACCGGCAACCGGGAGAACATCACCATCCACGTCGAGACGCACTCGCCCATGCCGGCGTTCGACGACCCCGCGATCATCTCGGTCGATTACTCCGACCACAGACAGAAGGCGAAAATCGTCGCCAGGTCCGATATCAGGGACGGGATCGCCGACGCGCTTTTAGCGGAAGGCATCGCCGTCCGCCTGATCGAAGCGCAGGAGCCCACCCTCGAAGACGTCTTCCTCTCGTACTACCACGAAGAGGCGGTACTGTGAGGTCGGCCGGCCTGCAGGTGATCGCCGCCAAAGAGTTCGGCGATCATATCAGGAGCAGGAGGTTCCATCTGATCTTCGGCATCTTCCTGATCATCGCCATCGTCGGCCTGATCTCGGGTGTGGTGGAGTACCATGAGAACCTGGACCAGTACAACAAGATGCAGGAAACGGTCACAGGCGACGATCAGAACTATTATTCCTCATATTTCTCCTGGAAACCATCCATCATCAGCGCATTCACACAGATGATCAGTCTGATCAGCGCGATCGGCGTCTTTCTCGGCGTCGCCATGAGCTTCGACCTGATCACCAAAGAAAAAGAGAGCAAATCGCTGAAAATCCTTCTCTCGCATCCCATCTACCGGGACGAGGTGATCAACGGCAAGGCGCTCGGCGGGATCGCAGCCATCCTCCTTGCGCTGGTGATCGTGTTCGGCCTCTCCCTTGCGATCATCCTCATCATGGGCATCGTCCCCAATCTGGAAGAGACGGTGCGTATCCTGATCTTCGGCGGGATATCGTTTATCCTGATCTTCTCGACCTTTGCGATCGCCCTCTTCATGTCGTCGATCGCAAAGGACAGCGGCAGCGCCCTCGTCTATGCGATGATCATCGTGATCACCCTCTCCACACTGGTCCCGATCATTCAGTCCGGCGGCGTGATGGACGTGATCGTCGGCCCGGCACCCGAATATCCGGGGGTCGTGTTCGAGCGCACCGTTCCCATGGGTGCGATGAGCAGCACCTCGGTGATGGTGTCGAGCTCCAATGACGACGATACGAAAGTGGTCGACAAAGAGGAGTACGAGCGGCAGATGGAAGAGTATGAGGAGGCGTCGCAGGCCTACTGGGAACGACGGCAGTCGGTCCGGGATCTCATCATGCTCGTCTCGCCGACCAGCAACTACGAACGGATCGCCCTTGCGGTGACCGAACCGATGTATGCCAGGTCGTTGATGAACAGCGGCGATTACTACTCGTTTGATGATACGAGAGACGAAATCCCGCAGGACAGCCTGAGCGAACTGGTCGAATTGCTCGGGTATCTGCTCAAAAACATCGTCGCCCTCGTCGTGGTGCCGGTCGCGTTCTTCGGTCTCGCCTGGGTCAGATTCATGCGGGAGGATGTGAGGTAGATGGAGATCCATCGATTTTTTTCCGTTTTATGCACGATCTGCGTCCTCGTATCCCTGCTCCCGACAGCCGCGGCGGCCGAGCCGACCAGCACCGGCAGAAACGTGGAGATCAACTGCGACTTTCCCGGGCAGGTCGTCGAGGCGGGGCAGACGGCGACATTCACGCTCTCCGTCACCAACCACGGCAATTCCGATCAGATGCAGATGTGGTGGGATACCTTCTCCGGGAGCAAGGGCTGGGAGATGCGTTTCTCCGAAGGGGATACCGAGGTGAACAGGATCGCCATCCCGACAGGGGGAACCAAAACCGTCTCGTTTGCGGTCGAAACCGCCGCCGACACAAAGGTCGGCGAATACCCGGTGAAGGTCCATGTCGGCGATGCCGGGTTCTGGCTCTATGTCACCATCTCGAAGAGCCATGCCGGCGAAGTCGGCACGCTCCAGCTTGCGGTCACCGATAAAGACGGCGAGAAGGTCAAAGGGGCGACGGTGCTGATGTATCAGGGAACCGAGGTCCTGCCCGTCGACCAGGCGATGACGACGGCCGACGGGAAGATCAGCACCGACCTGCCGCAGGGAACCTACAGACTCGACATTTCGAAACCCGGCTATAAATCGGCTGAAAAAAAGGACGTCAAGGTGAAGTGCGGGCTCACCACCGATGCCGGGACCGTGATGCTCGAGAAGTCCACCTATGCCGCGGAGCTGACGGTGAAATCGGCGATGATCACCGCGCCGGTGGGGACCAATCCGGTCTTCGAGATCACCCTCAAGAACGTGGGGAAGAGCGACGACGTCTATAGTCTCTCGACGCTCGGGCTCCCTGAAGGGTGGTACGCCAGGTACCTGGAAGATCCAAAAGCGACAAGCGACATCTCGGAGATGCTCGTCCGTTCCGGCGAAGAGAAGACCCTCTACCTCGATGTCATTCCCCCGTACGGGACCCCGGTCGGCGATTATTCGTTCCAGACCCTGGTGGAGTCGTCGCTGGACGATTACACCGAGAACCTGACGATAAACGTCAGGGGTGCCTACGACCTGCGCCTCTATGCCGACCAGTACCGCTACGAGGCGAACATGGGAGATACGCTTTCCTTCGACCTCAGGCTCAGAAATGCCGGAACCGCGGGCGCCCTGACCAACATCGGGTTCGAGGTGAGCGCACCGCAGGGCTGGAAGACAACGGTCTCGCCGTCGAATATCTCTTCTCTCCAGGCGGGCGAGACCGAGACGGTCACGGTGGACGTGGTGCCGCCGTCGAGCATTGTTGCGTCCGAGTATAAGATCACCGTGAAGGCGACCGCCGATCAGGGCGAAAAGAGCGACGACTTCAGGATCGTCGTCAAAGAGCAGTCGTTCGCTGCGATCATCGGATTCCTCCTGCTCGTGGCCATCGCCGGCGGCGTCTGGTATTATTTCAGGAAGTACCACCGCCGCTGAACTTTTTTTCGGGCGGGAGCGGTCCGGGTCCCTGCCGGATATTACCTTTTTTTTGCATGAACGCCATATCTTATCGTCGTATACAGGAGGAAGACGACGTACTCACAGGAACGGAAATTCGCCCTCCTCGCAGGGCTTTATATCGCGGCGCTCGTCGCCGCAAATCTGCTCGGGAACAAGATCGCCGCGATCGGCGGGGTCGTGGTCTCCGTGGCAATCTTCTCGTACCCGATCACCTTTCTGGTCACCGATATCGTTGCCGAGGTCTATGGAAAACGCCGGACGGCCGACCTGGTCGCCGCCGGGACGATCGCCCTGATCTTCGTGCTCGGCCTCACCGCTCTCTCGGTCGCCCTGCCTTCGGCCGACCGTTTCCCATACGGCGATGCGTACGCCGATATCTTCGGGCTTTCCACGCGGCTGCTCGTCGCCTCGATCATCTCGTTCTGGGTGAGTCAGGTCCACGATCTCCGGGTCTTTCACTTTCTGAAGGAACGGACGGCCGGGCGCCACCTCTGGCTGCGGAACAACCTTTCCACAATAGGGAGCCAGCTCGTCGACACCACGCTCTTCATGTTCATCGGTTTTTTCGGGGCGGCACCGCAGTACACGGCGGCGTTCGTGGCCGCCATGATCGTTCCGTACTGGCTCGTGAAAGTGGCCGTGGCATTGATGGACACGCCGTTCTGCTATCTCGGGGTGCGGTGGGTCCGGGCCCCGGTTCACCGGCGAGGATCAGATCGACCGGAGTCTGAGGGTTTCTACAACACCTGAAAAACAGATTTCATACGACCGGGAAGATGTTCGTTTGTGAAACTTCCCCGTCTCTACCTGGCAGCGGGGCGCGCTTCGCTCTCCTCACTGTTCCCGGCTGCGTTGGCGGGTTCCGGGATCGGGGTGAGATGCTCGACGATCACGATCACCTCTTTGTTCCGGTCGAAGATCGGGACGCTCGTGCACCTCAGGTACAGGCCCAGTTCAGGCATGTACTTCTCGATCGTCCCGGGTTTTCCGCTCTTCAGGGCCGTTTCGGTGGCGCAGAGGTCGCAGGGGCAGGATCTGCCGATGAGGGAATAGCAGGGTTTTCCCGCCGCCTCGTCGTGCGTTATCCCGAGGGCCTCGTAGCCGGCCCGGTTGTAGCGGATGATCCGGTGGTCGGGACGCATGATCCCGATGATCCCGGGCAGGGCGTCGATCGTCCATTCGAGGAGAGCGTTCGCCTCGTGCAGGGCTCGCTCGCCGGCGCGGAGATCGGTGATGTCGCGGAGCGACTCGATGGCGCCGAGAACCTCCCCGTCGAGCCCCCGGAGCGGGGTCGCCCGCCCCCGGAGCACGCGCTCACTGCCGTCTTCGGTGGCGACCGCAATCTCGCCCAGAAGGCTTGCGTCCTTCTGCTGGATGGAGAGGTAACGGCCCGCGACATCCGCCGTCGCCCTGCCGATGACGACGTCGGCAAGCACCGGCCTGAACGAGCCCCCGGAGCGGACGGCCCGGTCGTAATCGAGTCGTCCGATCATCCCGGCAGCCGGGACACCGGTCAGCCTCTCCATCTCCCGGTTCCAGAGCGTCACCCTCCCCTCGGCGTCGATTGCGAAGGTCGGGTCAGGGAGCGATTCGATCACATCTTTCAGGCGCTGTCTGGATGCGGTGGCCTCTGTTTCCGCATCTTTATAGTCGGAGATGTCCCTGCCGACCGACTGGATCCTGATCAGACTGCCGTCACGGTCGAAGGAGGCGCGATCGGTCCAGCCGTGCCAGCGCACCTCCCCGGAGGGCATGACGATCTGGTGATCGATGTGGGCGACCGGATGGTCGGGCGTGAGCGAGGCGAAGTGACGGCCGAGGCGCTTCCGTTCGTGAGGCGGGATCGCGGGGGCGAACCGACGTCCCACCATCTCCTCTCCCGGCACCCCGAAATGCCTGCAAAAGGCCTCGTTCGCGAACAGAATCACCCCGTCGGGATCGAACCAGCAGATCATCTCGGTCTGGTCCTCGACGACGGTGCGATAACGTTCCTCGCTCTCCTCCAGGGCCCGGGCCATCCGTCTCTTCTCGACAGCGTGTCTGATGCTGTTCTCCAGCTCGGCAAACTGCGGTTTCGGCGCTCCCCCCTTCTGGAGATAATAGTCCGCCCCCGAGTTCAGCGCCTCGATCACCACCTCCTCGCGCCCCCTGCCGGTGAAGATGATGAAGGGGAGAGGGCCGTACCGTCTCCTGACCTCCCTGAGCAGATCGATCCCGTCCATGCCCGGCATCTGGTAGTCGGAGACCACGCCGTCGAATGTCCCGGTCTCCAGTACGGAAAGCGCCTCCTCGGCGGAGGTCGCCGTCGCCACGGCAATATTTCCTCTCCGTTCAAGGAATAATTTTCCGATTTCAAGGAGTGAAGGCTCGTCATCAGTATAAAGAATAGATATAGGGTGGTTTTCAGAATGAAAGAGCCTTCTTGAATCCATGATCTGTCATCAGGGCAGCATAATATATATTTATTTTCACGTCGCCCTGGTACAAAAGTCGCCGATTGTAGTTTTTTCCGACGTTGCCGAATGCCTTTTCGGTGGTTCCGGTGGCGGATTTCCCCCCGGGGGGGCCGCACCGCAAACGACGGGGCGATTGTTGCGTCTCCGGCAGAATGCGTGGTGGGTCACGCCCTCGCCCGGACCGGCGTATGGCGATTTCAACGGAGCCGTTTTTTATAATCCGGGCGCGGCGGCTTCGGACCCGGCCCTTCAGTCGTCCCGGGCCGCCGGTCTCTGCAGGTTCGCCTGTTCCATCCTTGCGAGGCGGCACTCCACCTCACGCGCCGCCTCGCGAAGGGGGACGCCGAGTTCACGGGCGATCCGTCTGAGGTCTTCGTACTCGGGCTTGACGGCGATCACCCGGCCGCAGGCCCGCGAGGTCTTCACCCGCACCTGAAACGTCCGCCCGCCGATGGCGACCGTCTTCTCCTCCTGCCGCCGGTCGGCGACCAGGCGCGGCTCCTCGCGCACCCGCACGCCCAGGGTGCCGGTCTCCTCCATCAGGACGCCGAGGAGACGGACGTACCGCTCCCGGTCGGCGATCACCGAGAGGATCTGGACCGGGCGGTTTTTCTTTCCGATCGCAGGCGTGATGAAGACGTCGGTCGCCCCCTCCTCGAAGAGCCGCCCGAAGGCGTGGGCGACGACCTCGCCGCTGATGTCGTCGAGGTTCGTCTCCAGCATGACGATGCGCTCCTCGATCAGATCGGTCGTTTCGCCCTCCACGACCCTGAGGATATTGGCGCCGTTGCCGTTCGGACGCGTCCCGGCCCCGTAGCCGGTGCGGAGCGGGACCATCGCGGGGAAACGGTCCGCGACGTCGGCCAGATTGACGAGCAGGGCGGCGCCGGTCGGAGTGGTCAGCTCCATGTCGAGCGGGCTCTCCGCGATCGGGATCCGGTGCGCCGCACAGATTTCAAGGGCGGCCGGCGCCGGACCGCCGACCGTGCCCGGACCGGTCCGGATCGTGCCGCCCCCGAGGGCCGGCGGCGTGGCATGGACCGGGCACCCGGCAAGCCCGCTCTCCTCCATCAGGAGGAGGGGAGCGAGGATGTCAAAGATCGTATCGGCCGACGCCACCGCATGCCGCGAAAAACCCGAGGGGTGGAGACGCCGTTCAGCTGCGAGGAGGTCGCCGAGGATCAGACGCGCCCGTTCGGCACCCCACGCCGTAAGACCGGCCGCAGCGGCCACCCCCTCCAGTGCGGCGGCGAGATCGCCGTCAGAGCCCGCGGGTTTTTCACGCACCCTGAATGCGAGCCGTCTGGCCCTGACACCGCCGTCGAACTCCTCCAGCCTGACCGAGAACTCCGCACACCCGGGCAGGTCGGCGATCGATGCGCTCAGTCGTTCGAGGGGCGCGGCCGATCCCGTCAGATCGGCAAGGGCGGCGGTGAGCATGTCCCCCGAGATGCCGCCTCCGCGGGGGTCGATGAGCAGCGTCCTCATTCTAACGGCGGGAACGGTTCGTTGATCTTTGCGTAGACCCGCTGCGCCAGTTTCGCCACCTCGAACGCCTTGTCGCCGGCGCCGGGAATCGCACGCGTCAGGAAGGCGCCGTCCTCGGCGTTGTGGGCAGCGTCTTTCGCCTCGTTTCCGACGAGGGCCGCCACCGCCGCCGGGACGGTGATGTTGATGATCGTGTGTCCGATGTACATGAGTTCCTGCGTCAGCACCGCCCCGCAGAAGAGGACGTTCGGCCAGTCCGGGTTGTCCCGGTTCTTGCCCTCAAGGGCGAAGGCAGGCACCTCTTTCCCGCTCAGGTTCTCCACGTGGTAGTTTTTGCCGTCGATGGAGACGTCGTACGAGACGTTGGCGTCGAAGCCCCAGTAGCGTGCGGTGAACTTGTCGGTCCGCCGGCCGTGCGGTTTGATGGATGTGAACTTGAGCGAGATCTGCTTCCCGGTGAAACCCGAGAGGATCACCGAACCCCGGCGCTCGACATAGGTCAGCCGTTCCTCGTCGAGGATGTGCGTCGCCTCGGCGACCGTCTCTCCGGTCTTCATCAGGTCGTAGGTGTGAGCGGCGCGCCGGTAGATCGCCCGGTCCCGCACCCCTTCGGAGGCGAGAATGCAGGCCCTCGTGATGTGGCCGCGGCTCACCTGCTCGGCCTTGCGGGCGATCGTGTTCAGGCCGCAGAGGGCCATCTCCGGGTCGATGAAGGCGTTCATCTTGTAGTCCCGGATCGCCTGGGCAACCGCGAAGACGTCCCCGTTGTGCATGACGAGCAGCCGCATCGCGGGGACGCAGTCTCCCTCCAGGTGGCCGAGAGGCGGGTTCACCGGACCGCCTGAGAAGCCCGCCCCGATCGTCGCCGCCTCCTCGAAGCCGGCGAAGATCTCGGAGAGCGCCATCGACCCGATGACCGACGGGCCGCCGATGTCCTTGAGGATCAGCCCGAAGTCACCGATCAACCTGGCGGTGTCGTACTCTTCGTGTGTGCCGCGGATATGGAGCTTTTCAGGCAGGCCGGCGGCGTCACGGGCGCCTTTTCCGGCGAGCGCGGCCGAGTCCACCCGTCCGAACTTCCCGAACTCTTCCCCGAGGAGGGCGTCCGGGTGCACGATCTCCATCGTCACCGCCGCCCCGATCAGGGCCGGCCAGAGGGCGTACGGGGTGATCCCCGCACCTTCCATACTCCGCATCATCGCCTCGGTTCCGACCTTTGCGGCGTTGTAGGCGAGTTCAGGGATGTTGTAGTCCTCGCCGAGGGCTGAATGGCCGTAGATCCCTCCGCCGGCAATGAAGGGCGGGAGGATGGCGCCGTCCACCTTCGTCAGCTTCTTCCCCATCAGGCCCTCGTAGATGGCGAGGTAGGCCGGGAAGGCCTGGATGCGGTGGGTGAACTTCCCGGTGACCAGGGCGATGGCGCTCGTCCGGGCGGCGCCGGCGTGCATCCGGGCGATC
>JASGMW010000069.1 GCA_030156225.1 Methanofollis sp. | reverse complement strand
TCCTCCCCCTCGCCGACGACCACGGCGTCGGGCGCGAGTTCGCCGAGGACATACGCCGGATAGGCCGAGACCGGTCCGCCGATATAGACCGGGCGCCCGGACGCCCGCACCCCGGCGACGAACTCTTTGAGTGCCGGGTCCATCAGGTGCTGCGTCGAAAACAGGCTGAGGAGCACGACGTCGGCGTCGCCGGCGGCCGGCACGGTCGAAAGCCGCACCTCGTGCCCTGCATCCCTGACGATGCCGCCGATGAGCATCGCCCCATAGGTGACGATGCCCGGCGAGATGACCGCGGTCTTCATCCTGTGATCTATGGGCATCCGTCCATTTGAAAGATGCGATCGAAAAAAGGGTCGGGTCAGGTTCAGCGCCTGCGCAGCACGAGCACCGCACCGAGCAGGGCGATGGCGCCGAAGACCGTCAGCGGCATGGCTGCTGCTTCCGTCGTCGTCGGAGTTGCAACGAGTTGCGCCGAGACCGGGGTCGTTGCGCCGGCATTCACGGTGGCGGCGGTGGTCCATGCGGCATAGCCCTGGAGCTGGACGGAAACGGTGTACTCGCCTGTTGCGAGATCGCTGAGGCTGAGGGGCGTGATCCCCTTATAGGCGTTGTTCAGGTAGACCCCGGCTCCCGCGGGTTCCGAGGCGATCTCCATCGAGCCGGTGTCCGAGCCGACGGTCTGGAGGGTCGAGGTGACCGACGACTGCTGCCCGGAGTTCACGTTCACCGGGGTGACGGCGTCCTGGTAACCGTCGAGTTTGAGGGTCACGGTGTGACTGCCCGGCGAGACGCTGATGATCACGAAACCCTCCGACGAGGTTCTGCCCTGATAACTCCCATCCAGATAGATATAGGCGCCGATTGGCGTGGAATAGACGGCGATGGTTCCCGAGGTCGGCTGCGGGTTGGAGTTCAGGCTGACCGATACATGGGCCTGCTGTCCTGCCGTAACCCTGACGGTCCCGGTCCACTCCCGATAACCCGCTTTTTCGACTTCGACGACATGGCTGCCTGCCGGGATGCCGCTGAGGGTCATCGGGCTCGTGCCCTGGTACGAGCCGTCGAGGTAGATGTGGGCGTTCGACGGACTTGAAAAGACATAGATGGAGCCCTGTGTCGGTTCCGGGGTCAGTTCTGCGTGGACGTTCGTCACGCCACCCGCGCTGACGCCGGCGTTCTGGGACCAGTTCTGGTAATCTTCATAATCGACCCTGACGCTGTGCGATCCCGCGGAGAGGCCGCTGATCACCTGCGGGGTCCTGCCGTAGTAGGAGCCGTCCACATAGGTCTTTGCGCCGCTCGGGCTGGAGGTCACGGAAAGCGAGCCGGTGCCGGGGTCGGGCCCGGGTTCAGGGTGATGTAGATGGTTCTCGTCTCTCCGGCCGGGGGATACGAGCCGATCGAGGTTGAAGAGGGATAATACCCGTCCATTGTCGCCTTCGCCGTGTAATACGGCGAACCGGTTGTATATACGGGCACGCTCAACGTGCCGCCGGCGATCTGGCCCTTGTAGTCGTTGTCGAAGGAGATCGATGCACCGTCAACGTTGCATCGGACCTCTATCCATGCCTCATCGCCGCCGATCAATGTGTCGGCGGTCACGAATGTCACAAGGAGAAGAAACAGCAGAGCAACTCCTGTTATGAGAGATATCTTTCGGATCATAATGGATCAGACTACAGGTGCGGAGGGCCATGTAATATTTTTTATTATTTTATCCGTCGAATTATCGACACCATGTTTCTCTGTGCGGGAAATCCCGGTCCTGCCGGATAAAACGAAATTTCGAAGGGACAACCGTTTGCATCTCTGCCCGGTTCCTATTGCACCGTCTTTCCGGCCAGTCGCCGTGCATAACGGTCTGTGGCGATCGCAAGAAGAAACGTCCCGGCAAGGACGCCGACGAGCGCCGCCCGGTGCAGGGGCGCCGGCGACCCGGCAGCGAGCAGGACAATCAGGTTTGCCGGGTTGCCGGGCACGGCGAGGACGGCGAGGATTACGACGACGAGGGCGGTCGAGTAGACGAACTGGGCGCTTGTCCGTTCGCGGTAGTGGAGGGCGACGAGAGCGCCGATGAGGATCAGCACCAGGGACGCCGCCGAGACATGGAGGAGAATCTCTGGTATGCTGCGGATCGCAATCCCGTTCGCCGCGAGGAGCGCGATCCATGCCGCGGCCTGGATCGGCACGAGCACCCATGCGGCAAGCACTTTTCCCCAGAGGATCTCGGTGAAGGTGAGGGGCGTCGAGAGCAGGGTTTCGAGGGTTTTTGTGCTGTATTCCTCGGTGATGAAGTCGATGATCAGGCTCGCCGAGATGATCGCGGGCATGAAGAGGAGGAGGGGCACCAGGAGGCCGTAGACAAAGATGAAAAACGTCTGGCCGCCCGCGTCCGCGGGAACGGCGATCTCGACGGGTTCTGTGGAGAGGCGGCTGCTCCTCGCCTCCCTGAGCATCCCTTCATAGGCCTCCATGGCCTCCCTGATCTTCACACCGGTCACCGAGGCCGAGATGTCGTTCTTCAGGGTGTAGAGCGTGATCTTCACCGGGTCCGCGCCGTCGGGAGGCGTGTCCGGGACATAGACCACGGCCGCAAGCTTCCGTTCCCGCAGGGCGGCGCCCGCTTCGTCGAGGTCCATCCGGTAGACCAGGAAATCTCCTTTTTCTTCGAGCAGTTCTGCAAGCGGCGAGTCGGCGCCGGCATATCCGATCGCATACCCTCCGGACATGCTGCCGAGGGACGAGGGATCGTAGAGCGAGGTGAGGCCGACGACGAGGAACGAGGAGAACATCGCAATGAAGACCTGCAGGAGGATGGCGAGCACGATCGTCCGCTCGTTCCCGATCCCCTTCAGTTCTTTTTTTGCGATGGTCCAGACATGACTCGCCTTCACAGTGCACCCCCGATCAGGATGAGGTTATATGAAGCATGAACGGCCGTGGCAAGGAGGATGCCCGGGAAATATGCCCCCCGCCCCCCGGCCTTCAGCGCCGCCCCCACGATCAGGGCGCCTGCCGTATGAAGGAGAAACGGCATCCAGAGAAGACCCACCCCGGAAAAAAGGACGGTGCCGAAGAGAGACCCGGTGACCTGCGCCATCATCACGAGGAGAAGGAGTTTCTCGCCGACAAGAAAGCCGAGCCCGGTCGCCGCGGCGGCGACGACGACGTTTCGCCAGGTGAAAAAATCCGGGATACCGCGGAAGAGGGCGACGATCCCGACCGACCTGGCGACCTCCTCGGTGAAGGCGGCGAGCAGGATCAGGGCGACGAGTGACCAGGGCAGCGGGAGGTTGAAGAGCAGCACCAGGTACATCATCTGGACCATGAAGACCAGGGGGATGGCGAGGACGTTTATGACGGCGAGCGAGGCGAAGGGGTGTTCCCGCGACATCGCCGCAAAGATGAAGGAGCAGAGACGGGACGTGAGGCTTTCCTGCGAGAAGAGTTGCTCTTCGGTGAAGTTGCGGGTGCAGAGCCAGAAGATGAAGGCGGTCGAGAGCCAGAAGAGGGCGGTGGCATAGACGTAGTCGGCGGCCGAAAAGCCCGTGCCCTGGAACTGGAGGACCACCAGGGTCAGGGGGGAGAGCAGGCTGATCACATGGACGTTTGCAAAGATGGAGGGGAAGAAGAGGTACGAGGTCATCACGGTCGAGAAAAAGATGGAAAGAAAGGAGAGTTCCCGGAAGCTCCGCGCCGTCATGCCGATGAGCAGCGCCGCCGCAAGGAAGAAGAGGATCACCGGGACGAGAGGCAGGAGGATGAGGAACGACCCGCCGGTGATGAGCACGATCGCGGAGGAGACGGCGATCATCATCAGGAAATAGGGGAGCATCTTGCCCGCGATGATGGTGAGCGGTCCGGCCGGTGTGGAGAGGAGGATCTCGCCCCGCCGTTCGATCCGCTCGTTCGCGATCGACATCATGGCGAACTGGGAGGTGAAGTAGAGGGGGAAGATGAAGACGAAGATGTAGATGAGCGAGTCGAAGGGGAGAGGCGGGGAGAGTTGCGAGGGAGTTTTGAACTCCCCGGGATCGGGGCCGCTGGAGAACATTCCCAGGTACCGCGCGATCCCGTTGTTTTCCGCCGGGGCGTCGGCGAGATCCCGGCGGAGTTCTTCTGTGGAGGCGGCGAGCGTCGCCGGGGGCGTCGGCAGGTCTTCGACCGGGCCGGACGGCCTCACGTCGGTCTCGCCCTGTGGTTTCGGAGCGATTCTCTGTCCGTTATCCGTGGCGGTGAAGTCGAGGCTGCTCGTCACCTCGACCGTGTCGATCCAGAGGGGGTATGCAGCAAAGAGGTCGTCTTCGCCGGTGTAGACACTGTTGCGGTAGTTCCGGTACGCCACGGCGAACGCCGAAAGCGCGGCCCTGCCCTTCTCGGTCGGGTTCCCCCTGACCGCACCGTCCGCAATGACCAGGTCATATGCGTCCTGACTCCGGGCGAGCGCGGCGCTGTCGGTCAGGCTCACCACGAATCTGGGATCGCCGGCCAGGATCGCAGCCGCGCCGGCGTCGTCGGTCCCCACCGTGTAGATTCCGTCCTGGAGGCGGATGCCGTTCTCCGCAATGAGGCCCGAGGCGAGGAGGAGGGCGACGAGCAGGACGACGGTCATGGGAAGGACGTCTTTGCTCATCGTGGTGAGGGACCGCTTTGTTTCCCACCGCGCAATCGTCAGGGCGGTTCGTACGCTGATCTGGATCGACTCCTGATGGGATCGGTTGGGCAGGATGCAATATGATATATCCGGTGGCGCAAGATTCGGATACGATGATTACGGCGCGTGATCTGGTGAAGGACTACGGGGTGTTTCGGGCCCTCGACGGGGTGAGTTTCGATCTCGGGGAAGGGGAGATCCTCGGTGTTGTCGGGCACAACGGGGCCGGAAAGACGACGCTCCTGAAGATTCTCTCCGGGCTCTCCACCCCGACCGCGGGGAGCCTTGAGATCGCGGGCATCGACGTCGTCAAAAATCCGCACGCCCTGAAGCAGACCCTCGGCTACCTTCCAGAAGAGTCGCGCCTCTACGAGACGATGCGGGTCGCCGACTACCTCTCCTTCTTCGGCGAGATCTACGGTCTGTCCGGCGAGACGATCCGCGAACGCAGCGATCGCCTCCTCTCGTCCCTCTCTCTCGACGCCGGCGAGAAAAAGATCGGCGAACTCTCGAAAGGGATGCGGCGCAAGGTGGCGATCGCACGCTCGCTCCTGCACGATCCCGATTTCCTCGTCTATGACGAGCCTTCTTCCGGGCTTGACCCGATGACCGCGCGGTTCATCGGGGAGTACCTCGGGGAACTGCGCAGCCAGGGCAGGACGATCGTGCTCTCGGCGCACAATCTCTATCAGATCGAGGAGATCTGCGACCGGGTGATGATCCTGCGGAGGGGCAGGATCGAGGCCTTCGGCACGATGCGGGACCTTCGGGAGCGGTTCGGCTCCCTGACCTACGAGGTCTACTTCACCATCCCGGACGCAAGAACCCTGGATCCTGCTGTCGCCTATACCCGGGCCGACGGCATCTACATGGCCGCGGCCGGCGACGTCGCCGGGATGAACCGGGTGTCCGCGGCCGTGGCGACGGCGGGCGGAACGGTGGCGCGGATCGAGTCGCGGTACCCGAGTCTTGAAGAGATGCTGGTGGCGGTCGGAAAATAGAGGGAGACGCGAATACATGGTCTCTGTGTGATCTGAACGGCGGACAATCGACTGAAGATGCGAAAAAATTTTCAGAACAGAAAGAACGGGCCTGAAGGGATTTGAACCCCTGGCCTGCGGATTAAGAGTCCGCCGCTATGCCAAACTAAGCTACAGGCCCATATACTTTTGCCATACTCTATTGGCCGAATTTTGATATAAAGGTTGTGGCGATGGTTAATTATCCCGGGAGATCACACGCATCTGCGATGGCCGATGCAGCTCAGACCGGCTCGTCCGGGAAGATCAAATACCTCATATGCGGCTGCGGGAGCACAGGGTACAACGTCGTCGAGGAACTCCTCAAAGAGACCGATTCAATCCTCATTCTGGATAAAGATGAAAAAAGAGTGCAGGATCTGCTTGACCAGAAGTATCAGGCGATCGTCCGGGAACTCAAAGACCCGGCGGCGCTTGACGACCTGCCCGTGCCCGAAGTCATTTTCGTCCTGTCGAACGACAAGGACGCCAACCTCGCCGTTGTCAAAACCGCCAAGGCGAAATATCCGTCCACCCACCTGATCGCCCGCGCCACCGATCCGGTGAGCAAGGACCAGCTCGAGGCCGCCGGCGCCGATGTCGTCCTGTACCCACAGGAGGTGATCGCCAAGACCGCCGTGCTGCGCATCAGGAGGCTTTCGTCATCGCGCATCGCCAGGCGTCTCTACAAACTGCTCGAATCGTGGGAGGGAACCCTCGGGATCGTCGCCCACACCAACCCCGACCCCGACTCCGTATCGAGCGCCATGGCGCTTGCGGTGATCGCGAACGACGCCGGCGGCGGCAAGCTCGTCTCGCGCATCCTGTACGACGGCGACATCGGACATCAGGAGAACCGCGCCTTTGTCAACCTCCTCGATATCAAGATGGAGCGGATCACTCCCGAACTCCTTTCTTCCTGTGACTATCTTGCCCTTGTGGACTCCTCGGCGCCCGGCGTGAACAACGCCCTCGACAGGGACGCCCGCGTGAACATCATCGTCGATCACCATAAAAACGGCGTCCACGACCTATCCAAGGTAGAATTTGTGGATATCAGGCCGGGGATGGGTGCGACCGCATCGGTGATGACGCAGTACCTTCAGGAGCTCGACATCCCCATCGACACCAAGGTCGCGACCGCCCTCCTGTATGGTGTCCGGGCCGATACGCGGGATTTCAGGCGGAATGTCACGCCGCAGGACTTCAACTACGCCGCATTTCTCCTGCCCCTCACCGACCGCGACATCCTGGACAAGATCATGTCTCCGGCCGTCTCGCAGGAGACCATCGACGTGATCGGCAGCGCCATCCGGGACCGCGAGGTCGTTTCCGGCTATCTCTTCGCCAACGTGGGCTACCTGCGCAACCGGGACGCCGTCCCGCAGGCCGCCGATCTCCTCATCAATCTGGAGGGGGTGAACACCGCTATCGTCTACGGGATCACCGACACCAGCATCATCTTCTCGGCGCGGAACCGGGACATCAGGATCCATATCGGCACGGTGCTCGAAGAGGCGTTCTCTGAGATGGGCGAGGCCGGCGGGCATGCGACCATGGGCGCCGCCATGATCCCGCTCAACTACTTTTCGATGGTGAAGGAGAAGGAGGGACTCCTCGATCTGATCATCGAGCCCATCCTGAAGAAGATCCGCAGGATCGTCGGGCTGGAGGACGAAGCAAAGCATGAGGTTTGAGGAGTGGGAGCCGCTTTACGAAGAGATCCTGGACTATTTCTCTTTTGACCGGGCTGGCGACGAGGAGGCCGCCCGCATCCTTGCCGGGCTCCTCAGCCGCGACGATCTCCCGGCCCTCGACGCCCTCTGCCGCGGCCGCACGGTCACGGTCTGCGGCAACGCCCCCTGTCTGCCGCGCCAGATCGACCGGATCGAGGGGACGGTCATCGCGGCGGACGCCGCAGCCGGTGTGCTCTATGCCCGCGGCGTCCGTCCGGACGCCGTCTTCACCGACCTCGACGGGGCGACCGATCTCCTGACGGAGATGAACCGGCTGGGAACGGTCGTCGTCGTCCATGCCCATGGGGACAACATCCCGCTGCTACGCCTCCGGGTGCCCGGGCTTTCCGGCCCGGTCGTCGGCACGACGCAGGCCGAACCGTTCGGGCGCATCCATAACTTCGGCGGGTTTTCAGACGGCGACCGCGCCGTCTTCGCCGCCCATACCCTGGGTGCGGAGCGCGTCCGCCTCGTGGGCTTCGATCTCGACGACACTTCCGTCGACCCGGTGAAGCGGGGCAAACTCATCTGGGCCCGCCGCCTTCTCGCCCTCCTCGGCCATGACGTCTGACGCAGTCATTCTCGACGGTTATGTGGACGAACCGGCGTGCCTGGGCGTCCCCCCTTATATCTCACCGTACGTCAGGTACTGCGCCGGCGTGCTCGCGGAGCACGGCTATGCCGTGCGGTACGCCACCATCGACGGCGTGCGCAAGGATCCGTCGGCACTGCGGACGTTCTCGGACGCCGGCATCCTGCTCGTGATCGCCGGCGTCACGGTGCCGGGGAAATATCTCTCGGGCACCCCGGCGACGCTCACCGAACTCTCGCAGATCGGGGTGCAGGTCCGCGGCCCCCTGAAGGTGCTGGGCGGACCGATCGGTTTCGGCTACGCTCCCGAAGGCGGGAGGAAGGCGGTCAGGGCGGCGGCGGCCGGGTTCGATCATCTGCTCCAGGGCTCGCCCGCCGCGGCGCTCGATTCCCTTCTGCTGGGCGGCGAGCCCGCGGGGCAGACCGACGACGCGGCGATCGATCGCTGGAGCGTTCTCGGCGCCCCGGTCGTACGGCAGCACCCGATGTTTCCCCGCGTGATGATTGAGCTGGAGACGGCGCAGGGCTGCTCCCGCTCGGTCACCGGCGGCTGCTCTTTCTGCACCGAGCCCTTTTACGGCCCGCCCCGCTACCGCTCCGTGGCCGGGGTCTCCGCCGAGGTCGGGGCGCTTCACGCCGCGGGGACGAGACACTTCCGCCTGGGCCGTCAGCCCGACCTGCTCGCCTACGGCACGACGGGCGGCGCCGAGTTTGCACGGCCAGTGCCGGAGCGCATCGAAGCTCTCTTCACCGGCATCCGTGCGGCGGCGCCCGATCTCCTCACCCTCCACATCGACAACGTGAACCCCGGCACCATCGTCCGCTACGAGGAGGAGAGCCGCGCCGCCCTTGCGGCGATCGTCGCCGGGCACACCCCGGGCGATGTCGCTGCCTTCGGTCTGGAGACCGCCGACCCGGCGGTGATCCGGGCGAACAATCTCAAGGCGCTTCCCGGAGAGGTCTTTCACGCGATCGAGGTGGTCAACGAGATCGGCGGCGCTCGTCGCGACGGCGTCCCCGACTTCCTGCCCGGCCTGAACTTCGTCTGCGGCCTCGCCGGGGAGACCGCCGCCACCTACGATCTCAACCGGGCCTTTCTTGAGCGGGTGCTCGCCTCCGGCGTCATGGTGCGGCGGGTGAACATCAGGCAGCTGATGCCATTTGAGGGGACGCGGGCCTACGACGAGAACACGCTCGGGCAGCAGGACGCCGCCTTCAGGGCGTTCAAGGAGTGGGTCAGGAAGAAGTTCGACCTCCCCATGCTCGGCCTGGTCTTTCCCGCCGGCACCCTGCTCAGGGACGTTGGGATCGAGCTCTCCGGGCGGACGAGTTTCGGGCGGCAGATGGGATCGTACCCGATTCTGGTCGGCTTCCCCCTCGATCTTCCGGAAGGAGCTGTCGTTGACGCCGTCGTCGTCGGCCGGGGGATGCGTTCGGTCACCGCCCTGCCGGCGCCGGTGGCGATCAACGTCCTGCCGCACGCGGCCCTGGCTCATATCCCGGGCATCGGAAGAAAGATCCTGCCGAAGGTGCTTGCAAAGCGCCCCTTCGCCGACCTCGCCGCCTTCCGGTCGGTGGCCGGGACGACGCCGGTGGACGGGTATCTTTCATTCGACTGAGGGGGCGGCGGCCCCTGCATCTGCGTCCATCCGTCCTGACATAGTGCAGAAAAAATAAATCCCGATGCTCTCTATTTCAACTCATTCCGCAAGGGGTCTCCGTCTAACAGGTGCGGGGAGGAATTGTGGTTCACACGCATACATATAAATACTGTTCAGTGAACCATGTGCCTGTGCTCACCACACAGACGATCATCCTCAAGATGGACTGTCCCGACACCGATCTCCCTGACCGGACGGTACAGTCCTGCACCGACGGGATGAACTACGTCTCTCGTATACAACCCCGGAAAACCAGAGGGTTCTGCCGCCCTCCGGAAGATCGTTTATTCTGCTCTCCAGGAGCAGATCGGTCTCAAGTCCCGGATGTCCTGTAATGTCATTCGGCAGATCACAGGCACCTGCCGAACTCTTCAGGCGCAGATCAATGGGGCAGCAGATCGCGTACGCTCCCGGTTCCATGACCTGCTCCTTCGGGCGGGACTTCTCCCTTGATGGGGATGAGATCGGGCTTACGACTCTCGAAGGGAGAAAGAAGGATCGGTGCTTCCGGTACCCTCACATGGAGCAGCATCTCGACGGATCATGGAAGTTTGGGGCGTCAAAATTGGTGAAACATCAGGACGGGGCATACTCCTTCCACCTCTGTTGCGAGAGGGAGACAGAGAACTCGCGAGGTCACGAAGTCATTGACCGTCATGGGAGTGGATGTCGGCCAGAACTTCCTTGCGGTTGCCTCGACGACCGACAGGAAATGTCGGTTTTTCTGTGGCGGAAAAGCCAGAGATCTCCGAATGGTCTATGCGACCATGCGGAAACGGTTGCAGTCGAAGGGCACCCGGTCGGCAACAAGGATGCTGAAACATCTCTCTGGCCGGGAGAGACGGCTGATGACTG
>JASGMW010000068.1 GCA_030156225.1 Methanofollis sp. | reverse complement strand
AACGGTACCCTGATGATTACGGAGGTCACAAAGAAGCAGCGGGAGATTCTGGAGGCGCTCGGGATCGATCCGCAGGAGTTAGTCGCAAGGCTGGATGGGACGAGGAGGACGGCAGCCTAAAGGGGAGGAATTGCAGGTTCTTATGCCTGACGCTCAGGTCCGTTCCCGGGAGAACGTTTCAGGGTGAACAGGATTGCCGTCCCGGTCCCCGGGACGCCGGGCACACGGTCTTCAACCCAGACGCGTCCGCCATAGTGTTCTATGAGTGATCGGACAATATAGAGACCAAGCCCTTTTCCACTCACTTTGTCTGATCCTCGTTTGAAACGGGTGAATACGACCTTCTTCATATCATCAGGTATGCCCGGCCCCGTATCCACCACCGAGACCATGACGTCGTGCTCTCCTTCCTCGACTCTGATGGTGACCGTCCCTTTCCCGTCCATGAACTTGAAGGCGTTGCCGATCAGGTTGGAAAATACCTCGGGCAGGAGGGCGTCTGCACAGACCCACACCGGTTTGCCCTCATAATTGATGTCGGCATGGTGCATGCCGGCGATCTCTTCCCGGATCACCCTGTCCAGATCGACCTGTTCGAATGGGAGATTTTGCGTGTGGATCGTCCTGATGGTGGCGACGTTCTGTATGATTTGTGAACTTCTGAGGAAGCTGTTTCTGACATGTTCTGCCATTGTCAGATCCTTGCCGTCAAGACGCGTCATGATCATGTGAAGATAGCCAATGCCGATGGTGTTGGTGTTGTTGATATCATGGGACATGATGTCGATGTAGAGATTCGCCTCTTCATTTGCGGCTTTTAACTCGGCCGTTCGCTGTGCGATGATTTTCTCGAGGTTCTCGTTATATTCCCTGAGTGTTTTTTCTGATTCATGTGCACGTCCGATACTCGTTCTGAGAGCAGTGACCAGAGCATTGATGCTGTTTTCCAGACGAGAAAACTCGATACCCTGTGTGTGTCGGATCCGGTGGTCAAGATCACCCTGCGCGATCCGGTCGATATCCTCAATGACTTCCGAAATCGGCCTGGAAATGTGGTGTATTACTGCAAAAACAAAGATAACACTGAGAAGTACCGCGAGAAGAGCGATTAGAAGGTGCGAGAGAAAAAGCGAGACGAGTTTCTGGTCGAGGGGGGCGGTGGTGTAGGTGAGTTCGATCACCATGGACATATCAGATGCGTAGGCGGGGTTCCCCAGGTCCACGAAGAGATAATGAACATCGGTGCTGTTTGCCGGGTCCGGATACGCCGCCCCCTGCCGATCTGCAATCACCGACGATATGCGCTCTTTCTGGAGTACATCCTCCACATAACTCTTATTTCCAACAATCTGCCCGAAAATATCGAATATTCGTACGTTCAGGAGGTTCTGATCGAGTGTTGTGAGATTTTCGGCGGTTTTAACATAGGACATGCCAAGTTTCCTGGATTCAAGCAGTTCAGGAGCAAGACCGAGTTCCAGGAGATAACGGTGATCGGGCGTCGGCATATAGGCATATTTTCGTATCACCCCCGACGTTCTCTCGCGCACCACGCGATCGGCCGAGAACGAACTGCCTTCGCGTATGCGCGTGATATACACAAAAAAGTCCGGGACTTCACGGAAGTCGACCCCGATTTCAGGCTCAACAGTACTGTATTCAATGATACCGTCCCGATTGATGATATAGAGATCCATGGTGCCGCCAAGTTTCTCTTTGAGGCGTCCGAGATCCATCTGTGCCGGGTCATGGCCCGCCTCTTCGTACGCCCTCAAAAAGTCTTCAAACCCGGCTTCCATGCGGGCATTGAGGGTGTCGTCATACATCTCCAGTCCGGCGTCGACGAGGGTCATCCACTCGGTGATGCTTTTTTCCGTTTCTTCCTGTAGCAGATGGTTTTTCTCGACGATCTCGTTTCTCGCTTCAAAATAGGAGTACGAGGACAAAACAGCAATGACAAGAACAATGAACAGGATGACATAGATCATCAGGCGTTCGTTGAAGGAGCGTTTTTCACTAGTATGACGGAAAAATTTCTTCATCTTTCGTATTTTGCCCCTGATGCACACTCTTTTCTGCAAACCCGGCAGGTGAAGCGAACGATATCGTATAGAATCTTTACCCTACACGTAATAGCCCTTTTCATCTGTTCGCATACCCTCGTTTCCGGCCATGCGCGAATGTTCAGGGAGAGAAAACACTTTTCCGGTCTTCTTGCAGAGGACATACAGTGCAATGCATGGTGCAGGAGGCTCTGTCACCGTCACAGATCCTCACCCCGGGTATTTTCTCCTGTTCCCATCCCTGTTGCTTTTGTTCCTGCTCATTCGTTCAGGCTGGGGGGGGTGCGGGTCGGAACGCCCGGATCCCGGGCATGATGAAGTTCAGTGATTCCCGCCGATACCTTTCTCTCCTCTGCCGTCCTCCCCCTCCCCACGAGAGGTGATCTGAATGAACGATTCTGTCATTTCTGAGATTGGCGAGCGTTTTGCCGCAGCGTTCAGGCTGTCGGCACAGCCCCTTGCTGTTTATGGAGTGGAGGAGATGCCGGCTGACGCCGTCCCCCTCCCCTCGGTCAACCGTTGCATCGCCATTGCCATCTATCGCATGGCCACCCGGGAGACTGACGCCCCTGCACTCTATCTGGGTGAGGACATGAAGGCTGGCTGCTGTCCGGGCGGCCTCGCCCACATGGGATTTACCGAACGCTCCGACGATATCCGCTGGTTCGTCTCCACCGGACGTGCGGACGTGCGGGGCGGGGCGGCCGAATACCTGAAGGCGGACCCCGCACTGGTCGACGCCTCGTTTGAGAGGGTGGGCCCGGTCACCCCCCCGGGGCGCTATCTGGTGATCCGGCCCTGCCGGACGGTGACGGACGATGCCGCCATCCGGTCGCTCTGCTTCTTCGGCACCGCCGAGGCGATCCGGAACATCGCCGCCCTTGTCCACTTCGGCCGTGCCGACCCCTTCTCTCCGGTCATCGCCCCCTGGGGGCCGGCATGTGCGACGTTTGTCTCCTACCCCGCCGGCATGACGACAGGAGCCCCGCACGACGTCACCTTCATCGGGCCCACCGACCCGACGGTGAACCATGCCCTGCCGCCGGATCTCCTCGGCATCGGCATCCCTGCGGCGGTGGCCAGGCGCATGGCCGGCAACCTCGATGATTCTTTTGTGGTGCGGCGGCTGAACGTGGCGTTTCCCGACCACAAGATGCGGGACGTGAGCGCCGCCGTCCCCCGGAGATGAAGGGCGCGCAAAGGGCGGGGGGCGCGAGATGCATCGTTCACCATCGTCAAACATTCGTTCGCGTGACCCCGCGCACTCCCTCCCCGCGCGGAGCCCGTCCGTCCGTCCCGAGATCGCTGAAATATTACTTGCAAGAATATATCCTGGCCCTGCCTTTTCACGGCAGAAATACGCATTTTCCTTTAACGGCCTGTGTGAACTGCTTTGGGGGCAACAACCTCAAGCAGACGTAATTATAGAAACCGTTAAATGAGACCCAATCCCTGTAATTAATTATTCTTTGACATGAGGGATGAGATGAGCAGAAACATCAGGATAGAGCAGGTCGAGCAGACACCTATCGAAAAACAGCAGATCGAACTGGTTGAGCGCAAGTGCATCGGCCACCCGGACAGCATCGCCGACGGGATCGCCGAAGCGGTATCCCGTGCGCTCTGCCGGGCATATATCGAAGAGTGCGGGGTATACCTGCACCACAACACCGACCAGGGCGAGATCGTTGCCGGCGAATCGCTCCCCCGCTTCGGCGGCGGCAAGATCGTGCGGCCGATCTACGCCCTCCTCACCGGCCGCGCCACCAAGACCTTTGACGGGGTCAATATCCCGGCCGACTCCATCGCCGTCGAGGCGGCCCGCTCCTATGTCAAGAGTATCATCCCCATACTCAACCTCGAGCGCGACATCATTGTCGACTGCCGCATGGGGACCGGTTCGACCGACCTGCGAGACGTCTTCAAGACCTGCGGCGGCTCGGCCGTGATGCGGGCGAACGACACCTCTTTCGGCGTCGGGCACGCCCCCTTCAGCGAGACTGAAAACCTCGTGATGGGCGTCTCCGACTATATCGACGAGGTCTACCGCCCCAGGAACCCGGCCATCGGCACCGACATCAAGGTCATGGGCCTCCGTGACGGCGACGCCATCAGCCTCACTCTTGCAGTGGCGATGGTCGACCGCTACCTTGCCGACATCGGGGAATACATCGAGGCGGTCGCCAGACTCAAAGAGACCCTCGAGGGGATCGCCCCGAAGTTCACGGCGAGAAAGGTGCGCGTCGACATAAACACCGCCGACGATATCTCGGTCGGCAGCTTATTCCTGACCGTAAACGGCACCTCGGCTGAGATGGGCGACGACGGTTCTGTGGGCCGCGGCAACCGCTGCAACGGGCTGATCACCCCGTGCAGACCCATGAGCATGGAGGCGACGAGCGGGAAGAACCCGATCAACCACATCGGCAAGATCTACAACCTCCTCTCCACCCAGCTCGCGAACACCTGCGTCGCCGAGATCGACGGCATCGACGAGGTGTACATCCGTCTCCTCTCCCAGATCGGCCACCCGGTCGACCAGCCCCTGGTGGCGAGCGTCCAGGTGATCCCGAAGGCCGGAGTGGAGTTTGCAACGATCAAGCCCGCAATCGATGCGATCGTCGACACCGGGCTCGACGAGATCGGCAGCATCACTGAGAAGGTTATCAGGGGCAACCTGAAGACCTTCTGAAGATATTTATTGAACGGACCCATACCCGCAGGAACAAAGGATATGACCGGTACGACCAGAATCCGCCTCGCGATACCGAACAAAGGACGGATCGCACAGCCCATCCGCGACCTTGTGGAAAAGAGCGGCATCCACCTCAGGGAGACCGGAGAGCGCAAGCTCATTGCAAAGACCGTCGACCCTGAGATCGAAGTGCTCTTCGCCCGTCCGATCGACATCCCCGAGTACGTGGCCAACGGCGCCGCGGACCTCGGGATCACCGGTCGGGACATGGTGCGGGAGCGCGGCTCCTGTGTGGAGGAACTCCTCGACCTGAAGATGGGGCGTGCAACGCTCGTGGTGGCGGTGCCCGAAGAAGCCGGCGTGAACGGCGTGGAAGAGCTCGACGGCGCCAGGATCGCCACCGAATTCCCGAACATCACCCGGGCGTACTTCGAGCAGTTCGGCGTCTCGGTGACGATTGTCCCGGTCAACGGGGCCTGCGAGGCGACGCCCTATCTTGGCATCGCCGACGCCATCGTCGACCTGACGAGCACCGGCACCACCCTCCAGACGAACCGGATGCGCATTCTCGGCGAGGTGCTGACCACGAACACCGAGGTGATCGCAAATCCGGTCTCGCTCAAGGAGAAGGGGGAAAAAATCCACGAGGTCATCCTCGCCCTCGAAAGCGTGGTCAGGGCGAAGGGCCAGTGCTACATCATGATGAACGTCAACAGGGACGCCCTGCCCGCGATCGAGCGCATCCTCCCGGGCCTCGGCGGGCCGACGGTGATGGACGTCGCCTCCCACGAGGGGCTGGTGGCGGTGCACGCGGTCGTGCGCGAGGAGTGCATCTACCAGCTCATCACACAGCTGAAGCGCTCGGGCGCCCGCGACATTCTGGTGATGCCGATCGAACGGATGATCCCCTGACGCCTATGATGATCTTTCCTGCGGTAGATATTCTCGGCGGCCGGTGCGTCCAGCTCGTGCAGGGGCGGCGGGAGACGGCGACGGCCTACGGCACCCCCCTTGAAAACGCTTCCAAATGGCTCGACGCCGGCGCCGACGCCCTCCATGTGATCAACCTCGACGGGGCGTTCGGCAGCGCCGGCGCGAATGCCGATCTGATCGGGGAACTGATCCGGGAGACCGGTGTATTCGTGGAACTCGGCGGCGGGATCAGGAGCCGGGAAGACGCCCGCAAATGGCTGGAGATCGGGGTGGGCAGGGTGATCCTCGGGACGATCGCGATCCGCGAGCCCGAGGTGGTCCGCGACCTCTCGCTGGAGTACGGCCCGGATCAGGTCATGGCCGGGGTCGATGCCAGGGACGGGAGCGTGATGATCGAGGGCTGGCAGGAGGAGGCGGGCGACTACCTCTCCTGGGCCGAACGGTTCGAACTTCTCGGCGCGGGCTCACTCCTCTTTACTAACGTGGGGGTCGAGGGGCTCTGTCGCGGGATCGAGACCGGACCGGTGGCCGGGCTCCTCGAACGAACGCGCCTGCCGGTCGTCGTGGCCGGGGGCGTGTCGAGCGCGGCCGACATTCGGGCTCTGCGGAACCTCGGTGTCTCCGGAGCGGTGCTCGGTTCGGCCCTGTACAGCGGAAAGATCACAGTTGAAAAAGCGTTGGAGGCAGCGCGATGAGGACGGCAGAGGTGAACCGAACGACAGGAGAGACGGCAATTCGTCTCAGGATCGGACTGGATGGGAAAGAAGAGATTGCGCTATCGACCGGGCTTCCCTTTATGGATCATATGTTCAATGCATTTGCAAAGCACGGTGGTTTTTCCCTCGTGGTGGAGGCGCAGGGCGATCTTGAGGTCGACTCCCACCACCTGGTCGAGGATCTTGGCATCGTGCTCGGTGCGGCGATCCGCGAGGCGGTCGGTGAGGGGTGCGGGATCGTCAGGTTCGCCCACGCCGCCGTGCCGATGGACGAGGCGCTCGCGGAAGTGGCGGTCGACGTTGGGGGCCGGGGATTTCTGGTCTTTACCGGGTCGTTCAACTCCCCGTCGACCGGCGGGATCGATACCAGCCTCTTCGAGCACTTCTTCGGAAGTCTCTGCAGCCGGGGGGGGATCACGGCCCACATACGCTTCTACGGCCGGAACGATCACCACATGGCAGAGGCGATCTTCAAGTCCTTCGGGATCGCCCTGGGGCACGCGGTCGCCCTCGACCCGGGCAGGACCGGGGTGCCGAGCACGAAAGGAACCTTCTGAAAATACTTTTTTTCTCCTCGTGCATTCAGGATCGCCAATAACACGGATTTTGCGTATCTTCGTCGATTATGATAGGGGGCGAGGACGGCAGACGCCCCTGCTGGAAAACATTTCCGAACGGCCCCGTCTGGATGGAATTAGTGGAACGCGGAACTTCCATGCCCTGCTCCGGCACGAAACGTCAAAACAGAATGATCGTCAACGATGCAAAACGTCGCTTGAGAAAAGAGGAGAGTTCAGGCGGACTTTGCCGCGAGTTCTACGTCCTCTTCCTTGATCGTCTTGCGGCCAGCGTGCTGGGCGAGACGGTTCGCTTCCCTGGTCAGGTTGGCGATGTACACTTCGGCCTTTGCGACAAGTGCCGCTGCTGCATCGCTGCCTACTCTCTCCGCACCGTTCTTCTTGGCGATTCTAACAACCGCTGCAATTGGTAAGTCTGCCATGTCCAATTACCTCTAAATTAACAGTTTCTCGAAGACTATTTAAATCTTTCCCATTTACCCCGCCATAATGGCTCTGGATACCCCATTCAGAAGGGATGCACCGTGTACATGCTGTTTCCACCACGAATTTTTGACAAAAAAATAGATTAATTATAACGGGTCCATTTTAAAAAATAAAGCGAAATTTTTGGGATTTACTTTTTTGCCATCGATGCGGCGAGGAGAACGGCACTGGTGTAATCTGGTGAGGCGCGCGACGTATCCACAAAGATCCTGTCGATATTGACCACCGGCGCCCCATGCCCCGCCCCCCCGCCGAGAAAGGTCAGGGTCCGGAAAATGAGGTTGCCCGCAATGCCGTTCGGGGCGATCACCGCCCCGCACTCTTTCACGGCGTCTTCGATGAGAATCTCCCGGTGCTCGGCGTTTCCGAGACGGGCGACGAGTTCGGCATCGGCCATGGACCGGTCCACCTCCCGGTGCCGCCCGACATCCCCGAACCGCCCACCGGAAAGCACGGCGACCCGGTCTGAGAGGCCCAACGCGGTTGCGATTGCCCGCGCCTTTGTGGTCAGGGCGATCCGTTCCGGGATGGTCCATCCCTCGTCGACGCCCACCGGTGCGAGCAGGAAGCGGACGCCGGCCGCCGTTTCGAGCAGGGCGATCCGTTCCAGATGTTCGACGCCGCAGGCCTTTTTCAGGCATTTGAGGGTGTCGTTCGCCGGGAGGGTGCCCCGCACCGCCGCATCGATCCGCCCTTCCATGAGATCGGCGATAAACGCCTCCCACGGGCGTTCGCTCTCGCGGCTCTCGACCGGGAATCCCGCCATCGCACCCGGGCAGCAGTAGCAGACGATCCGCACCTGCGATCCTGCCCGCTCGACGGTGCGGGCGACCTTATCGGGTTCGCTCCCGACGCCGATGCCGACGATCATGGGGTGTTCGCACCGTTGATGATCCGCATGATCCCTTCCTGCCGCAGGTCGAAGACCGAGGTGGTGACGCCGTTGTACGAGACCGAGAGAGAGGAAGAGTCGTTCACCTCGCCGATCGGCTGCGCGGTCATACCTGCCTCCTCGAAGAGGCGGCAGACCTCGTCGGCATGCTCGTCGCGGCAGGTGACGATGAAGCCCATCCCCGGATACATCCGCACCCAGTGCTCGAAGGTGATGGCGTGGGCCCGGAGATCTGGCCGCGGGATCCGGTCCAGATCGATCACGGCACCCTTCTTCGAGACTTCGAGGAGCATGCCCAGGGTGCCGATGACGCCCGGGTTGGAGATGTCCTTGCCTGCGGTGACGAGGTGGCGCCGGGCGAGTTCCTGCATGACGCCGATCTGTTTCCTGACGGTCCCGGCCGGCTTCATGGTCACCGAGTCCCAGTTCAGGATACAGGAGGGATGCACCCGGCCGTCGAGATCGATGGCGGCGATGACGCGGTCCCCGACCTGTGCGGTGCTTGAGTAGATCACGTCGGTCATCTTCACCGTCCCGAGGATGGCGACGTCGATGACCGAGTAGGGGGTGTCCGGGTGGAGGTGCCCGCCGACGATCGGCACGCAGAATTGCTTCGACGCCGCCTGCATCCCCCGCGTGACCTCGTTTCTGAGGATGCTACTGGTGAAGGAGAGCACATCGACCATGGCGAGAGGCGTGCCGCCCATCGCCGCAATGTCGTGCACGTTCACGAGCACCGCGCAGTAGCCGGCCCAGAAGGGATCGGCCTCCATCAGTTTGCTCCAGATGCCGTCTGCGGCGAGGAGGAGGGCGTTGTCCTCCTGCCGGATCACCGCGGCATCCTCGCCGAAAGAGGCGACGACGTTGGGCTGGTCGCTGATCCTGAGGCACTCGATCAGTTCGCCGATCCCGCGTTTTCTCGTCACCCCCTCGTACTCCCTGACCGACCTTGCGACCGAATCTGAGGAACAGTTGTCTACCACGGTAACACCAACATCCTATCAGCTTGTATGGTGTTTTTTCTCATCAAAGATAATGTATTTGATGGATTGATGAACGCGCCGGCAGTTGGATTTGGAGAACAAACCCCCGGTCTCAGTCGCATGCGCCGGTGCCGTTCCTCATTTTCCGGCGGATTAAACACATTCATTCTTCGTTTTCATATCGTCAATGATTCTGGTTATTTCGTCGAGACTACCTTCAGCCAAACCTTGAATATCTTTTTTTGAACGCATCAATATTTTCATCTCGTCCAGTTTATGCAGGTTGTATTCCGATACCCTCCTCATCGAATCGATTTTCGCTTCGATAGTCCTCCTGTCCTCCTGTATGCTGTTTATGATCTGATCTTTCTGTTCGGACGCCTGTACGGTTGAATCAAGAACCTTTTCAACACTTTTTTGTCCGGACGATCCTGCTTTCTGCCCGACAAAGAGCCCTGCAACGGTCCCGGCGAAACTTGTTATTATTCCGATCACTGCAACGATATCGGATGATTGTCTCATGCCGAATATCATGAGGAGAAAAACAGTGATTATAACGCTGCAGATCCCGGCCATCGAGATCCAGAACCCATACGTTTCGGAATCTCTACAATTTCCGATCAACGGCTCTTTCTTTTTACCTGCACCATTGCCTTCTTCCATGTCTGCAAATAATCTCGTGAAAATAAATGAATTGTGCTGTGGATGAGGGGTTGGGATCAGGCAGGATTCCCCGGCACCAACGCTAAAATATCATCCCTTCCCAGTACACACACAACGACCCCATGACGCCCGCCGCACTCTCTCAAGACTGGACCGAGACATACCGCCCGCAGAGCCTGCAGGATCTCGTCGGCAACGGCCCGGCCGTCCGGCAGATCTACGAATGGGCGCGTTCCTGGCAGCGGGGCAGCCCGCCCCTGATCTTCTACGGCAAGCCGGGCGTCGGGAAGACCTCGGCCGCCCACGCCCTCGCCCGTGACATGGGCTGGGAGATCGTCGAGATGAACGCCAGCGACCAGCGCACGAAGGGGATCATCGAACGGATTGCCGGCACCTCCAGCACCACCGCCAGCCTCAGCGGAGCCGAGCGGAAACTGATCGTCCTCGACGAGGCCGACAACCTCCACGGCACCGCCGACCGCGGGGGCGCGCGGGCGATCATGGAGATCATCAAAAACGCCCGCCAGCCCAT
>JASGMW010000004.1 GCA_030156225.1 Methanofollis sp. | reverse complement strand
GACGGGGGCCTGATCTCGGTTGCACCGCGAAGCACCTGGATGGACACTTCCCACACCCCGCGGGCCGGAAAACCGGTGGAGGTGAACGCCCTCTGGATCGCCGCTCTCAGGTTCGCCGAATCTCTCGACATCGAGGGGCCGGTGTCGGCGCAGGCGGCAGAAACGGCTTTTTCACGTTTCTGGAACCCGGACCGGGGCTGTTTCTTCGACCTCCTCGACCCGGCCGATCCCGCGGTCCGCCCGAACCAGGTCGTCGCCCTCGCCCTCGGGATCCCGCCGCCGGCGCAGGGCCGCCGTGCACTCGGTGCGATCAGGGAGGAACTGCTCACGCCCTTCGGGCTGCGCACCCTCTCGCCCCGCGAAAGCGGATATCTCGGCCGGTTTTCGGGCGACGCCGCCTACCACAACGGTACGGTCTGGCCGTGGCTCCTCCCCTTTTACCTCGACGCCCTGCGGATCTACGCCCCCGGCGTCGACCCTGCCGTCCTGCTCGCCCCGCTCTGCGTCCACCGCGCCGACGCCGGGCTCGACACCGTCTCGGAGTGTTTTGACGGCGATCCGCCGCATCGCCCGCGGGGCTGTATCTCCCAGGCGTGGAGCGTCGCCGGGATGGTGCGGGCATACCGCGGCCTGCCCTCCGGAGGCGATGCCGGTGCGGCGTGAACGGCATGTCGCCACGCTGTTTCCGGGAGATCACTTCAGGGACTGGCTGGTTTCGGTGCTCGACGGTCGCCTGCCAGACCGGAACGCCCCGGCCGAGGTCTCCCTGATCAGACCGGCTTCGCACACCGTCTGCCTCTATCGGTTTCCAGGCGGACCGGCGGTGATCGCCAAGTTCTTCGCCGAACCGACCGGTGCAAACCGCCTGTACGACCCCGGAAAAGCGATGGAGTCTGAGTTCAGGCTGCTCAAACGGGCACGGCAGGTGGTCATGGTTCCTGAACCCCTTGCGATCAGGCGGGACTTCAACTGTGTGCTGGTGACCTCCTTCGTCTCGGGCACGCCGCTGACCGCCTGTCTCAGGGACGAACCCACCTTTTACGATCGCCTGACCGGGGTCGCGGGTCTGCTGAGAGATCTCCACGACCGGGCATCGTCATCGTTCCGGAAAGAGCGGGAATTTTCGAACGTGCACGATGTCCTCGATCAGAACCGTCTCCCGGCCGGGGACCGCGAACACTTCAACCGCCTTCTCGGCGATTGGTGGTATTCGGGCGAGCTCGACCGCAACCGCGGCTGCCTGATCCACCGCGACGCCACGCCGGCAAACTACATTTTCTCGAAAAACGGCGTGGTGGCGATCGATTTCGAGTCTGCATGGGCCGACGCCCACCCGGTCCACGACCTCGGCGTATTCTGCGCCGAGATGAAGTTCTCTTTTTTCCGCCGGTACGGCAGCCCCGACACCGCCGAACCGTATATCGGTCACTTTCTCTGGCAGTACGCACGGTCGCCCGACGAGTTCGCGTACGTCACCAGGTGCGTCCCGTTTTATATGGGGCTGGGCTATCTCAGGATCGCACGCCTGGATCTCCCGCGGCCGGCGCGGGACTGGCTATTAAAGGAGGCGAGACTCTGTCTGACGCGCCGGTAGACTTCTCGCGGGTTCAGGGTGTGTTATTTGACTGCTACGATACCCTGCTCGACATCAACGTCGACGAACAGAGCATCGAGCCGTATCAGGCGCTCAGCACCTGGCTTGCCTATCAGGGGGTCAGGATCACGCCCGGGGGCCTGCGGGCCGGGTACAGGGATCGCGTCAGGGACGAGATGCGGAAGAGCGAACGGGAGCACCCGGAGGTGAGGGTCGAAGAGATCTTCGCCGGCATCTGCCTGGACCATGCGGTCTGGCCCATCGACACGAGGGCGCTGGGGGTCCTGCTCGCCAGGTCGTTCAGGGCGGCGACCGTCAGGAAGCTCTGCGCATTTCCCAGCAGCCGCCGTCTTCTCACCGTCCTCAGCGCATATCCCCTCGGGATCGTTTCCAACGGGCAGCGGGTCTTCTCAGAGATCGAGCTGCGGATGTTCGGTTTTTACCCGTTCTTCCAGACGGTCGTCTTTTCTTCGGATGTGGGATGCAAAAAGCCGGACGAAGAGATCTTTCTCACCGCCCTCGCCCGCATGCATCTCGAACCGCATCAGGCGCTCTTCATCGGCGATTCGCAGAGCAATGATCTCGTCCCGTCGCGGCGTCTCGGGATGCAGGCCCTTCATATCGACGATGCATGGAGCCTCTTTGCGGTCTGAAAAAAAGCGGGGATGGGTTCAGGCCCCGGCTTTCTGTCCCCTCAGGGAAATGCCGGTGAAGATGGAGATGATCCCGTAGGCGATCGCAAAGACCCCGAGGTACAGGGCGACGACGACCAGTCCGCCCAGGATCGGGAATGCGATGAAGATGCCGCCGACGATGACGGAGAGTGCCCCTGAGATGCCGAGGAGGAGACGGTTGCCCGTTCCTTCAATGACGAAGATCGCAAGCGCGATGTCGGAGAACCCGATGAAGATCGCCAGGATTGCGAGGAGGGTGACGAGGGCTGCCGCCATGAGCCACGGCCAGATGAACGCTATAATGCCGAGGACGATCGAGAGGATGCCGAGCAGCATGGTGAGGGTGGTTCTCGTCTCACCGACCGGGTGCGTCGATCCGAAGGCGAAGACCGTGACGCCGTAGACGAGCGCCATCACGCCGAAGAGGTACGTCAGGATCTCAAGGGTGATCCCTGTCCAGAGAAGAACTGCAATACCGACGATGAGGGCGATGATGCCGCGCACGACGAAGGGTCCCCACTCGCGGCAGCTTCTTTTTTCAATGATGACTTCAGTTTCTTCCATCCACTCAAAGATAGTAAAACGGTTATTTATAGTTTGCGGTCTTTCCCACCGCCGGGTGTATCTGCCGCCCGACTCACTCGTTCGTGCTGTCAGGCTCGCTCTCCCGTATCCGGCGGGCGACGATCGCCGCTAAAATGACCGCAAAGATGCCGGTGATAAAAATGCCGTCGAAGACGCCGGCTCCGCCTATGGAGAGGAGGACCGTCTCTCCCGCGGTGATCCGGGCGACCGTTCCCGGGGTGAGGAGGTGACAGATGTCGGCGCCCAGGAGGGTACCTATCGTTCCGCCGATATAGGCGGTGCCTGCCGCGGTGACCCCGGCCCTGGTGAAGAGGATGCCGGCGAAGGCTCCTGCAAGCGGGGCGATGTAGAAGGGCATCATGATGCCCTGACCCTGCGTCGGCACCGAGAAATAATAGGATACTACCGCCACGAAGAGTATGGAGAGGATTGCCGGCCCTTTCCTGACGCGACGTCCGATGATCAGTTCGGCCGAGACCAGAAGCGGGATCAGGCACCCTCCGACATTCACGGCGATGGTGACGTTGTCGATCTCCAGAAGAGAAATATCGATAATACTTCCGATAAGCGCCCCGAGGGTCATCAGGAGGGCCGACCACCCCTTCATCCCGGCGAGTTCGAACGCCTCTTCGCTGACAACGATATACAGGTAGAGGAGGAGGACCGGGATCATCAGGATTCCCAGCGCGATGATCGTACCTGTTGAAAAGAAGGGGATGAAGGCGATCGCAGGGAACGATGCAGGGATCATCATCGTTTATTATCACGGTTATGGGATAAACATACCTCCCGCCCCTGGCCGGTTGCTGAGGTGCACCACCGAAATCGGTTTTAACTTCTTCTGCTGAACTCTCCCGCATGTGCGGCATATGGGGGTGTGCTTCCCTCACCGTTTTCGCCGTGGCGATGTTGAGCGGGAGCGGCGCCAGAGCACTCTCTGTCCCTGAGGCGCATGCCCTGATCGAGGAGCCGGGCGGCGACCCCTCTTTTGTGGTGCTGGACGTGCGCACGCCCGGGGAGTACGCGGCAGGGCATATCGCCGGCGCCGTGAATATCGATTACCGCAACCCTTCGTTTGCCGGTGAGGTCGAGGCCCTCGATCCCATGAACACTTATCTTGTCTCCTGCAGGACCGGCTTCAGGAGTGCGGGTGCCGCCGGAACCATGGCAGAAAAGGGGTTTTCCGATCTGTACATCCTGAAGGGCGGGATCACGGCATGGGCGGCCGCAGGCCACCCCCTGATCCGATCCGTCTGATCATGCGGCCCCGGTCCTGCCGGCGGCGAGGGTGGTGGTCGAGGTGTGCACGGCACGCCCCCAGCGGTCGTAGATGGTGACGTCGACCGTTACCGGGAGATCGTTTCCGGCGGCGACCACCGGGAGTTCGATCGGCCGTTCTGCCGAGACGTTCGGGTAGGCCCTGCCGGCGACGGCGTCCAGTATCGTCCCGCCCTTGCTGATTTCGAAGGTGACCAGGTAATCGGACGGTTCGGTGCTGTTCGGGTAATACCGGACGACGATCTCGTCCTGGGTGCCGCCGGTGCGGACCGTCTCGCCCGTGAAAGAGACCTCAGGGGGGAGGCTCTCGTCGGGTGTGCCGGTACAGCAGGCGGCGATGCAGGCGCCGCCGACGAGGGCGAGGCATAGGAGTGCCATTCCGCGTGCGTTCATCTTTTTTCGTCAGTGAGCTGACGCCGGATAAAAGTATCCCTCGTCTCCCTTCCCGGCAGCCCGAAACGGTTCTGTTCGGTATCCCCACAGACGGCGAGCCGTCCCATGCCGGGATATTCCTTGATGAGCGGGACGTCGAATCTGCTGGCCGGAAAACTCCTGCCTGAACAGGTCGCCTCCGATCTCGCCGCCGGTGGGAAAGGCCTGGAAATCGTCCTTGAAAGGGGTTGGGAAGGACCGGGTCCGCCACCCGAAGAGCGCCTCGCCCTGTCGGTGTCGTCGGCAGGAACCTCGAACCATGTCACAGAAGGCATGTCCTGATCTTTCTCCTGCCGGAGTTAATTTGTTCTTCACTTCCCCTTGCGGAGGTACCTGAAGAGATGGATCTCGTGTCCCGGGTACATCGCCTTCGGAAACGTGCCTTCGGCTGCGTAACGGACGTCTTCCAGTGAGTAAAATGCCTTGGGGGAGATCTCGTGCACCTTCCTGATCACGTCGGGAACGTTTTTCCGCCGCACGACGGTGAAGATGACCTTGCCAGGTCCGGTCGTCCCCTGGGCGTCCATGACAGTGACGCCGTAGCCCGCACTCCTGAGCGTGCCGATGAGCGCCGCGGCGTCCCGCTGGGTGATGATCCGCACGACGGAGAGGCCCATGGCGATTTTTTCCTCGACCAGGATCCCGATGTAGTTGCCTGCTGCAAAACCGGCCGCGTAGGCGATATAATTGACATAATTCGTGATGTTCGAGAAGATCTGGCCGATCGCGAGAAGCCAGATCAGGATCTCGAAGAACCCGAGGATCGGCGCGGCGAATTTCATCCCGCGGTTTACGACGATGATCCGTATCGTGCCGAGGGTCACATCGGCAATCCTCGCGAAGAAGATGAAGAGGGGGAGGAGCACGCTTGAATAGACCCAGATATCCATCTTCAAACCCCCTCCTCATCCTGTACTGGTGCATGCAAGGGCGGCGACGGCGAGGACGATGGTTCCCGTTCTGACGGCCTCCTCCGCTCCCGGGGCGAAGCGAGAGGAGTGGAGATATGCCCCGCCGTCGCCTTCCTCTTCTGTTCCGATCCTGAAATACGCGAGCGGTACGCCTTCCTCTCCGAAGACGGCGAAGTCTTCGCTCCCTGAGAGGGGCGGGATCGCGACGACCCGTTCCGCGCCGGGGCACGCCCTGATCGCCGCGGAGCACCGTTCGGTCAGGGCGGTGTCGGTGATGAGCGGCGGGACCGATTCGTCGATCACCGTGACCCCGGGCATCAGGTCGGCCGGGATGCCGGCGGCGACGGCGGTTCCCCGGGCGATCCGTTTCAGGGCGGCGAGGCCCTGATCGCGGACGGCCCGGGTGTGGTAGCGCATGCTCACCTTCAACTCGACCCTGTCCGGAATGGCGTTGTGTTTTTTCCCGCCGTGGATCGACCCGATCGAGAGGATGAAAAATTCATTCGGATCGATCTCGCGGCTCCTGATCGTCTGAAGGGCCAGCACGATCCGGGCGGCGAGGACGACCGGGTCGCGGGTGCGGTCAGGATGGGCGGCATGCCCGCCGACGCCTCTGACCGTGAGGTTTATCGACTCTCCGCCCGCCGAAAGGATGCCGCTCCTGCTTCCGACCGTTCCGGCCGGAAGGTCAGGGCCGACGTGGACGGCAACGGCGCAGTCGGGTTTCGGGAAACGGGTGAAGAGACCATCGGCGATCATCCGACGCGCCCCCGCCACGATCTCCTCTGCCGGCTGGCCGACGAAGAGCACCGTCCCGCTCCAGCGATCCCTGAGGGCGGCGAGCAGGCGGGCGGCCCCGACCAGGGCGGTCATGTGGAGGTCGTGACCGCAGGCGTGCATGATGCCCGGGCGCAGGCTTGCGTACGGGAGGCCGGTCTCCTCAGCGATCGGGAGGGCGTCCATATCGGCCCTGAGCATTACAACCGGTCCAGCGCCGTTTTCGAGCACGCCGACGAGGCCATGGCCCCCGATGCCCATAGTCACCCTGCACCCGGCGGCGGCGAGTGCGGCAGAGACCTTTGCGGCCGTTTCCATCTCCTCGCCGGAGAGTTCGGGGTGTGCGTGGAGATCTCTGTACAGCACGAGCAGTGAGGGGAGCTCTGCCTCCGCCAGTTCGCGGACCTGCTTCATGCAGCCGGTCTCTGTCTCAGGTAGCACATTACACCGGTGGATGGGGAATGGTTTATGGGTATCTGTAGCGACATCGATTCGATTAGCAGATATGCCGGCGGTGTCTCCCTGTAGATATGAGATGTTAATCGCGTTTTTCATTCGTTGAACCTGAAGGCTCACCCTGAAAACCTGGAGTGAGGAGGTGCTGCCGCTTCTTTGCACCGGGATGTCCGGTCGTTCACACCTTTTCCCAGCGTATCATGGCCTGCCTGCGTTTTTTCCTCTGGATATATCCGCCCGCTCCATCCGGCTCCAGTATTGCGGCGAAATAGTCGGCGATCGCTCCGGCACTCTCTGCCGGGGCTTCGTGGAGCGTCGCCCATCGCTCTGCGGCCTCCGATGGCGAGGCGTACCTGCTCATCAGCGCGTTGTCGTAGATCGTCACGTCGGCGTAGATGCCCATGTCGTGGAGGATGTTTATGATATATGCATAGTCAGGATAGCCCTCGTCTTTCCCTTCCTCTTCTCCGAACACCGCCTGCATGAGGCCGATCTCCGCCGGCGCGCGCCATTCTCCCGCGTGCCAGAAGAGACAGACACAGCGGCGTGCGGCGGCGTCGATCTTTTCCAGCGCCGCCCCGAGATCGTAGAAGCCGAGCGAGTAGGCGGCGACCACGACATCGTGCTCGTCGAGGTTCCGGCCGATCGCCGCATCTTCCCACCGCATCCTGACGCGCGAGTAGTTTTCGAGCCCTTTTGCCGCCATGCCGGCCGACAGCCGGTCGAGCATCCGTTGCGAGGGGTCGAGAGCGGTCACATGGGCGGCGATTTCTGCCATCGGGACGGCGAGGCGGCCGGTTCCCGCTCCTATGTCGAGCACCCTGTCGGCAGGCAGCATGCCCATCGCTTCGATCTGCTGCGCCGCGTTCGCCTCTTCGTCCTGCACCGCCCGTTCGTAGACGTCCGCTTTTTGGTCCCATGTAGCGCCAGGGTCGCGGTTTTTGTTTGTTCTGCGGGGGGAGGCGAGATAGACCGCCTTCCAGAGTTCGTTCCAGTCGATGATCCGGTGCATGTCGGTGAATGGGCCGCCCGGGTTGATAAGGGATCTGGAGCGGTGGGGTCATTGCTGCGTTTCTGTCATGAGGGGGCATGCTCTCCCGGTCCCGCGTCGTCCGCGCCCCTCGTCGCAGGTGTCGATGGCCAGACCGGAAGAAAGCGTTTTTATGGGTGGGAGCAGAGCCATTGTACAGAAGATGCGCCATATTGCGGGCCTGGAGAACTGCGTGTATCCGGAAGGCGGCATTCCGAAGAGAAGCGGGGCGTCCGTTGGTGCCGGGTGAGCGTGATGCCTGCGATACCCGCGGCCGTCTTTGCAACTCTTGTCGGTTTCTGCCTTTTCTCCGCGTTCATCACCTGGTCCCTCGGCATGTATGTCTACGCACAGAACCCCGGATCGAGGGTCCACCGCCTCTTTCTTGCATTGACGCTCGCCGCCACGTACTGGGCCCTCGGGGAGTTCTTCATCTGGCAGGCCGGCAGTTATGACGGCGTCCTCTTCTGGCTGAAGGCAAGTTCGTTCTGGACCGTCGTCATTGCGCTGACCGCCCATTTCATCCTCGCCTTTACCGGCACCGCACCGTCGAAGGGTGTCCGCCGTACCCTTTTCCTCTTTGCGAGCCTTTATCTGCCTGCTATTGTCTTCGCTCTCATCGAGATCTTCACCGACTGGACCTACGTCGTCGCCTACGAACCCGGCATCGGATACGCCTACCACCCGGTGCAGGCAAGTCCGGTCTACCAGATTGAGGCGCTCTACGTCATCCTCGTGATGGTCTGGGTATCCTACGCCAGCTTCGTTTCCTGGCGGCAGGCGTCCCGCGAGCGGATCCGACACCAGGGCCGGCTGGTCTGCATCGGCCTCGCCGCCGTCATCGTATTCGGTTCTCTCTCAGGGGTGATCCTCCCGATGTACGGGATTCATACCCCGAATCTCGTCTTCATCGGGATCACCGTCTTCTCCCTGCTCATTGCCCATGCGATTCGCCGGTACGGGCTCTTCGCGCTGAGCCCGGAGACGGCGGTTCCGGAGATCCTCATGACCATGCCCGACGGTCTGGTCCTGGCGGATATGGATGGGCGGGTCGTTGCGGCGAATGATGCCGCATCGGAGATCTTTGGTGTTGGGGAGGCGGGTCTGATCGGCAGGTCGGTCGGTTCGTTCATTCCGAACGCGTCCTATACTGTCATCCGGGAGGCAATCGCCGGACAGGGGAGGGTCTCGGACTTCGAAGCGAACCTCGGCCCTGAGAACCCCCGCGTGGCCAGCATATCAGGGTCGGGGATCCGGGACCGGGACGAGGAGCCGGTCGGCATCGTCCTCATCGTCCGGGATATCACCGACAGGAAGGCATCTGAAAACGCCCTCAGGATTGCGAATGAGAAGATTTCCATGCTCTCGCGTCTGACCTCGCACGACATCGGCAACCTTGTCACCGCACTCGCCGGGTACCTGTCCCTCCTTGAAGAGGACCGGAACGGTGCGTCAAGCGGACGGTACCTCTCGCTCTCGATCGAGATCGTCGAGAAGATCATGTACCACCTCCAGTTCTCCCGTCACTACCAGGAGATCGGATCGAGTGCGCCCGTATGGCAGCCGCTCGGATCGACGATCGACCGTGCGGTCTGCAGCCTCCCTCACAAGGGCGTCGAGATACGGGTGCAGGTCGGTCAGGTGGAGATCTATGCGGACCCCCTCCTGTTCAAGGTGGTGTACAACCTGCTCGAAAACGCGATGCGGCACAGAGAAGTGCTCGCTCCGGTCATCATCACCACATCTGAACAGACCGACGGCACGCTGGTGCTGGCATTCGAGGACAGCGGCGTGGGCGTCAGGGACGATGAGAAGGAGCGGATCTTTCGGTACGGCTACGGGAAGAACACCGGGTTCGGGCTGGCCTTCTCGCGCGAGATCCTGTCGGTCACCGGCATCGAGATCGCCGAGACCGGGACGTTCGGGAAGGGAGCCCGTTTCGAGATGCGGGTTCCCGGTCAGGCGTGGAGATACTCTGAATGAATATACCTGTCCTGCGTTCGATCCCGCCGATTTCAACTGACTCCGCAGGGAGTCCCCGTCCAACAGGTGCGGGAGGGGTGCTGCACGCTTGCCGTCGCCGAGGTTCACATCCACGCCGGGGCGGGCAACGGCCCAGGGCAAGATTGCCAGGATTTCGGTGGCCGCCTCCCCGTTCACGGTGAAGGTGTCCGCTCCCGTTGTTCAGGGCGACGACGACCGTCCCTGCCGGGGGAGACGAGGGTGTCGCGGGCTGCGGCCGGACCGGCACCGGCAAGACCAATACATTTATGGAGGATTTCGAAAACCCCCCGTCCGAACGTACTATGGAGTCAATCGAAATTCTCTAGGGTTTGATGGAACGGCCGTATAAAGGTTCGCTCGAAGAGGAAAACTCCCGAAAGAAACGATGCCGGGTATCTCGCGTATGCCGGGATTACAACCCCCCACCGTCAGATAGAAACCTTCGTATGCGGCGGGACATAACTTCATGCATCGGCGGAGATGATATCGATGGGTAAACTGGTTTTGATCGACGTTGAGACCGGCACGCAGGTCAGGCACGCCATCAGGAGCATGAAGCAGGCGCTCAGGCAACAGGAATGGTACGAGGCGGCCCTCGGGCGGCGGGTGAAGATCGAGAAGGTGTTCAAAGAGGACTGACGAGACCGCAAACCCCCTGCTCGACGCACCCGCCAGGGCGGCCAGCACACCCATACCCTCGAAACCTGACGATTGTGTCGGCGTGGTCTCCGGGGTCCCGGTCGTCGCCGTCGGTTCGGGGACGGCCATCATGATCGCGGTGGTGTCCCGGCCCTCAGACCGCTCCAACCAGACCGGGCGGCCCCGGTCCATGGAGAGAGATCCGCCCGATACGTTGGACAGGGCTGTCGACGTCGTCCCCATCCCTCCCTGCGTGACCCACACCACAGAGTCGCCCGAGACGGGGGGGCCGGAGAGCACGGTCGTCCTCTCCTCGATCACCGTCGACCGCCCCCTGGAAATGGCGTACAGGGTGACATTTCCCTCCCCGATGCCATCGCTGTTCATCTCCACCCAGGCGGCGACCGCCCTCGTTTCGCCGGTATCGATGGTGTAGAGCACCAGCGCCGCCCCTGCATCGGTGATGTTGTTGTTGCCGTCGAAATATCCCTCCACCAGGATATGATCGCCCGAGATCACGGGGCCAGGGAGCCTTCCCTCTGAGGGCAGGATCTCTTCGACGGTATATTCCATTCCGGCCGACGAGACGGAGACAAAACAGAACAGCGCAAGCGTGATGATCAACACGCTTTTTCTGAATGAGAATAATGCGCGACCATTATTTCATCGCCGATATTCCCTGAACAAACATCATACTCAGCCATTGCCATCAGCTGCGAGAGCGGGTGGCCGACCGCCGGGCAGTGTTTCTGTGAGCTCCGAATGCCCGGCAGAACAGGATCACCTGGACGACGGACCGTAAAAATGGGAAAACGCGGGTTCTGTCTTACCTGTACAGATACCTGCTCTCCGTGTCGGACTCCGGTCCGAGAACGATTTCGAGAACCCCGTGCCTGAACGAGATCGCCTCCATATCGAGGGGCGTCTCCGGGAGGGACACGTCCAGCCGGTAATGCCGCCGGTCGTCCCGGGCGTCGATGACGAGGGTGGAGCCATCCTGCCGGGTCAGGAGATCTTCTTCAGACATGCCGGGCAGTTCGACCGTCACCACCACCCTGCCACCGACCTCGATCATCTCGACCGCAGGCTCATCGGTCTCCGTCCACGCCTGAACGTCGTCGGTCTTCGCCGGGGCCCAGGTCGGCGGGAGAACCAGACAGTGCCCGTCCCTCACAAGCAGCTGCACACCGATCGCAATGGGTTTGTCTTCGCAGTCTTCCAGCGCCCTGAGCACCATACCCTTGAGGTAGTCGGTCAGTTGCCTGAAATCTTCGTCCGGGATCTTATCGCTCATCTGTATACCCCATGCGGGGTGCGTGTATCCACAACGTCCCCGGGTACACGTTCCCGACCCCCGGTTAAAGCCCTTGTGATGGTGGCATATCCGATCGGGAGAAGAGCGGAGACGGGAAGGCCGTGGAGGCAGGACGGGGTCTCGAAACGCCATGGATTGACATTAAAATATAACGTCCAGGGAATTTTTCATCGGGCGCCCGGAATCTTCGGGCGTTCCCGTCCCGATCATTTATGGTAGGGCTCCCCACGCATAATTCGAAAGGCGCGGTAGACCTGTTCGAGCAGGATCAGCCGCACCATCGTATGAAGAAACGTCATTCTGGAGAAGGAGAGACAGACATCGGCCCGCGAGAGCACTGTCGGCGACAGGCCGAGCGGCCCGCCGATCATGAAAACGATCTCGTTTTTTCCGGCGATCTCCCACTCCTTCATCCGCGAGGCCAGTTCCTCGCTCGACCATGCTTCGCCGGCGACGTCGAGAGCGATCAGGAGGGCGCCCTCGGGCACTGCGGCAAGGATCTGATCGCCCTCGGCCGCCTTCACCTGTCCTTCTTCGGCTTCGGAGGCCCGGTTCGGCACCCGCTCGTCCCGCACCTCGACGATCCTCAGGTCCGCATACGGACGGAGGCGCTTTTCGTATTCAGCGATCCCTTCGTTGATATACCGATCCTTCACCTTTCCTACAGCGATGACACCGACCTGCATCCGACCGCCTCCAGAAGACTGGTCTCCCTCTCATCTCTATGTCATCCATCCTGAAATAGGAATGGGCCGCCGGTCGGGAGAGGAATTATTAACCATCGGCCGGAGAGCCGGACCCTCGCGATCAGGCAGGATGTAGGCGAAAGATCCTGCCCGGTTTACATTTCCGGCAGTGGAAATGGCCTGAAAAAACCTACAGCCTCCCTTCCGTGCACCAGATCCACCCGTCTTCGTCCGACCTGAAGAAATGGTTCTCGCCGCAGCGCGCCCGCTCCATCGCCGCCATCGAATAATGGGCGTCCACCCGCCCGCCCGCGTCCCTGATCACCGAGGCCATCCCTCCGGGAGTGTAGACCGAGAAAGGAGCGAGCCCGCAGGCCTCCCTGATGGACCTGAACACGTTGCGGGGGATGGACCGGCGTCCGGCGGCGACCATCTGGCAGGGGGCGAGATATTCTACGATGACGGCGTTTTTTCCTTTCCCTGAACAGAACGAAGCGATCATCCCGCCCAGTTCGTCCCGCCTGAGATAATAACTCACCCCTTCGATGACCAGGATCGCCGGCTCTTCCCCGGCATAACAGGCGAGGGAGGAGATCGCGACATCTGTCCGGACGCAGGCGATCCGTTCGGCAAGTTCAGGCACGACCTCCTCGTAGAGGGCATGCTTCTCGGCCATGCCCGAGACGTCGAGTTCGATGATATCGGTCACACATTCTGGATACTGTTCGAGCACTTCGAGAGCGAGTGTGCTCATGCCGGCGGCAGGTATCACGATCCGGCAGGGCTCGGGCGACCCGGCCAGTTCCCGGCCCACAAGACGGGAGATCAGGTGTTTCCGGTTGAGGATCACCTCGCCGTACCAGGGGCACGTCTCGTCGCAACGCCTGAGGAGGGCCTCGCCCTTCGAGAGATTGAGGGCGTCGAAAAAGTCCCTCACCCTGCCGCCGTCGTACAGGGGGGACGCCCATGCCATCACCAGTGCCGCCGTGGCGTTGAGTTCCATCGTCAGAGTTCTCCGATATCCTCGTTCCAGAGCGCTCCATGCCCGGCGACGAATCCTGCCATCATCTCGTGGCATTCGGGCAGGTCGAGGTCGATCGCCTCGACGCCGTGTTCGAGAAGAAAATCCCGTGCGCCGGCGAAGTTTCTCGATTCGCCGACCACCACCTTCGGGACGCCGAAGAGAACGACCGCTCCGGCACAGAGATAGCAGGGCATCAGGGTGGAGTACAGCACGGTGTCTGCATACCGCCCGATCCTTCCCGCGTTCCTGAAACAGTCGATCTCGGCGTGGAGCACCGGATCGTTCTGCTGCACCTGCCGGTTATACCCCCACCCGATCACCTCGCTGCCCCTGACGAGCACCGCTCCGATCGGGATGCCTCCCCCGGCAAGGCCGGACGCCGCTTCAAAAAGCGCCTCTTTCATGCACCTATCCACACCCATCCCTTCCAGAAGGTCCGTCGCGGGTGGCCGGGTCCGGGGTGCGGCGCCGCACACCCCGCGGCTCTGGCATGCATCCGGGCAGATCGTCGGCTCTCAGCGCGTACATGAGACGATTATCGAGATCGCAGATCCTGCCCGATTGTCCGTTCACCCATCCTGCCTGTTCGCACAAGAATTTATACTCTTTCAATTGTCCACGCAGGTAGCCGCGGATGCAGATAGAAAAATCTCTAAACTATGGTGTATATCGCATAGATGGTGATATTGTGCGGGTGAATTACGCCATTATTCTGGGAGTTGTGCTCATTGCGGGTATGGTCCCCCTCGCAAGCGCTCAGACAGATGAACAGGGTGCGATCGGCGGCGACGTCGGATATTATGCGGTCCACTGCAATGTCGACGGGGCGAAGGTCTCCTTCGACAACGACCTGAAGGGAGAGATCAAGGACGGCGAACTCGTCGTGAGCGTGTACACCACCGGGACGCCGTATACAACCGTCTGCATCGAGGCGGACGGGTACGAGACATACACCGCGTCGATCGATCAGTACCCGGCGAAGGGCCAGACCGTCGAGATCGACGCCACCCTGACGCCGGTGACGACGAAGGCGCCGCTTTCACCGCTCTCCGCCCTCGGGGCCCTTGGCGTGCTCGGTGCGGTCCTCGTCCTGCACAGGAAAAACTAACTCTTTTTTTCGAAGATCCGTTTCAGCAGCGGACGCCTGAGCAGTGCGAGTTCGGCGTCGAAATAGTCGATCCAGTCGGCGACGAGCGAGGTCTGTTTCTGTTCGCGCGCGAGGGCCTCTTCGAGCGCGTCGATCCGTTCGAGAAGGGTGCGTTCGCGCGCGTCCGTCTCCCTGCGGATCGTCTCGATCTGCTGTGCCTGTCTGGCGACGACGTCCTTGAGGTCGCGGGCTTCGAGGTAGGCCTGCGTCACCGGCGAGGGTGCGGCGCCGTCTCCTTCGGCTGCGTCGATCTCTTCGGTTGTCTCCCCGGGATTTCGTCCGGCCCTGGCCGCCTCTGCAAGTTTTCCGACGCTTTCAACGGCTTTCGGGGCATACAGCCTGACCGGGCCGATGCTCCGGTACGGGAAGAGATCCGGATATGCGGCGATATAGCCCCTGACCTCTTCTTCCGGGAGACCGGCGAGATCGGCGATCTCGGACGGCTTGAGATGATCGTTTCCTGCATTCATGGCATCCAGCAGATCATCCTATGCCCCGGCGATCGGAAAAATATACTGTTTTACCCGCCGCCGTGCAGGGTTCGAGGGAGAAACGCCGGCTTTTTCCCGTCTACGGCAGTCGTTCGCCGTTGACGAACCGGTCCATGAAAAAACGGAACGACCGGTTTTTCTTCCGCGCCAGCCCGGCGTCGTACTCGTCGAGGATCGCCTGCATGAACTCGATCCTGGAGACGCCGCGCGGGACGAGGGTATTGAACACCTCCTTGGTGATCCGGTCGGTCCGTCCGATCTTCTCCCTGATCCCGAGACGGGCCGCCGCCTCTCCAGACAGCCCCGCGAGGTACCAGCCCTCGATCTCAGGGACGACAATGACGATCATCGCCGGGTCCATCGCATGCCCGAAGCGGTTCAGGGTCTCCTGCACCCTGGTGCGTGCATAGGGGGTACGGTCGATGTCCCTGACGAATATACAGGCGTGCCCTCCCTTTCTAACCGCAAGAACCAGGTTTATCGTTCGCTGCCGTTTCTCGCAGGCGTATTTCCATATCCGCGTCTCATAGCCTTTTTCGGCGAAGAGCGGGCGGGCGATCCTGGAGAAAAAGCGTTCGTCGTCCTGGCCCTCGATAAGGACGTACAGGGGGGAGGAGTCCATCTGCCTCCGCCTCAAAGGAGATCCTGCACATAGAGTTCGTCGATCCCCATCGTCTCCAGAAAGACGTCGAGTTCCCTGCGCTCAGCAGGACGGGTGACGACCGAATACCCTTCAGGATCCCGTTTCAACAGGAGGATGTTTCCCATGCCGCCGTATTTCACGACCTCGGGGTGGTGGGTGGTGACGAGGATCTGGCGGCCGAGGTGTGCGGCGACGTCCTGCATCATCGAAACGAGTTTTGCGATGAGGTGCGGGTGGATGTTGCGCTCAGGCTCTTCGATGATGACGACCGGCTTGTCCTCGAAGTACAGCAGGGCGATCAGCGCCGTGAGGTTGATCGTGCCGTCCGAGACAAGGAAGGACGGGACCGCAGCGCCTGAGTACTCCTCTTTCAGGGTGGCGATCAGGGCCCGGTCGGTGATCTGTTCCACTCCGATCTCGTGAATGAAGGGGAGGAGTTCGCGGACATGGCCCCATGCCCGCCGCCGCTGTTCGGGGTCGGCGAGGATCGCCCTGAGCACCACCGCGAGGTTCCCTCCGTCCCGGTCGAGTTCGACGCGGCCCGAGACCTCTGCCGCACGTTTCGCGAGACGTGGGTCGAGGTCGTAGTGGCCGATGTCCCGAAAAAAGTTCCTGACCTGATAGACGAGGGGCGAGAAGGCCGGATAGATGACCGGATTTTCAAGCATCGACTCGTCCGCAGCGAGGGGCGAGGCGGCGAGGGGCGTGCAGTCGGGTTCCGGAGCCATGTCTTCGGGAACGACCGTGCAGTCGACGCTGCCGTCCGCCGTTCTGGAGAGATGGATCTCTCCTTCGCCCGGAGAAGAGGCCGACCCGCTGCCGTCCACAAGATGACAGGTGCAGCCGGCGGTGATCTCCTCCGCGACGATCATGCAGCCGGCTCCCGCACAGAGGAGGGAGAGGGAGTAGGTGCACGTACCGACGACCGCCTCTATTACCCGGCCGCCGTCCCTGAAAAAACGGACCCGCACCGGCCCGTCGTCGGCGTCGAGAGAGACGACGATCTCCGTCGTCTCGGACGGAGGAGCCCTCAGGTTCCTGACGTACTCCCCGCCCCCCTGGAGGGAGACGGCGTTGGCGAACCCTTCCCGCGCGCAGTCGGAGAGGAACGCGAAGATATCGACGAAGTTCGATTTTCCTGCGGCGTTCGGACCGATGATCACGTTGAACCGGCCGAGGGCGACGGAAGCCTCTCGAAAACTCTTGAAATTTCTGACATCTATTCCTGCGATCTGCATCCGACACCTCTCATCGATTATCGGAGCCAGAGAATAAGAGGGCTTGGTCGCTGAAAAAAATATATTAATGAGGTCATGGAATATCCGGAGATATGACCTTCTATGAAGAGGTGCTTGACAAAATGGCGGCTCTGCTGACTGCCGCCTTCGGCCTGGTCGCCGCGCTGGCATGGAACGGGGCGATACAGCAACTGTTCAAACAGGTATTCGGGACGGCGGACAGTCTCGCCGCGCAACTCAGTTATGCAATCATCGTGACGGTCATCGCGGTTCTCGTCACCATCCTGATCGCGCGGGCGGCGGCGAAGGCGAAGGCCGTGAAAAAAGAGTGAAGAGTCGGCCCTGTTGAATTGCACATGAGACGTCTTTCATCTCCACGCACCGGTCCGGGATGTCTTCTGGTTCAGGTGAGGGGGGGATCCGCTGCCTTCTCCATACATCCTGCCGGGGGCTCAAACTGCCCGGTCATTTGTGGGTTGGCCCGGGGAAGAGAGGGGTTGCCGTCCCCCCTCTCCTGAGGGGATCGAGGGGCGAACCCCCCCGGCTCTTCTGCGGCGACCCCGGGAGCACGGCCGCCGCACGCATGCCGGCCACGTACGTTCGCAACGCTGCCTGCATCGCCGCGACGTCGCCGCCGTGCTCCCCGACGATCCTGACGACGGCACTCCCCACGACTGCGGCGTCCGCCCTGGCACCGGCGATCTCCCGCACGTGGTCCGGCCTGGAGATGCCGAAGCCGACGGCGACCGGGAGGGAGGTGGCCGAACGGAGCGCGGCGACCCGCCGGGAGACGGCGGGGTCGAGGTTCTCCCGCACGCCGGTGACACCCTGCACCGAGATGAGGTACAGAAATCCGCTCGCCAGATCGGCGATCAGGGGGAGACGCGTCTCAGGAGTGTTGGGGGCGACCAGGAAGATCCGGTCGAGCCCGTACTCCCTGGCGGCGGCATCGAAGGGGCCGGACTCTTCCGGGGGCAGATCGGTGATCAGGACGGCGTCCGCTCCGGCGTCCCGGGCATCGCGGCAGAACCGCCTGTCGCCGCGGACATAGACCGGGTTGTACGAGGTCATCAGCACGATCGGAACGGCGGAGCGCCCCCTGACCGCCCGCACCAGCGCAAAGATCCGGTCGGTCGTCATCCCTGCCGCAAGCGCCCGCACGTTCGCCTCCTGGATCACCGGGCCGTCGGCGATCGGGTCGGTGAAGGGGATGCCGATCTCCAGAATATCGGCCCCGCCCTCCACGATCGCCGTCGCCGCCGCAAGAGAGGCGTCCGGATCGGGATCGCCGCCGACGAGATAGACGACGAGGAGCGGCCGCTTCGCACCGGTGAAGGCCGCTGCGATCCGGCTCATGGCCCGAACCTCCCGAGCGCCGCCACCTGTTCGACGTCCTTGTCCCCCCGGCCCGAGAGGTTGACGACGAGCACGTCGTCCGGGTCCATCTCCTCCGCCGCCTTCACCGCCTGCGCCACCGCGTGCGAGGACTCCAGCGCCGGCACGATCCCCTCGCGCCGCGAGAGGAGGGAGAACGCCTCCAGGGCCTCGTCGTCGGTGACGGCCGTATACTCGACCCGGCCCGCGTCTTTCAGCATCCCGTGCTCCGGGCCGACGCCCGGGTAGTCGAGGCCGGCCGAGACCGAATGGGTCTCCAGGATCTGGCCGTCGGCGTCCTGCAGGAGATAGGAGAGCGCCCCGTGCAGCACCCCCTTCGTGCCGGCGCAGAGGGTGGCCCCATGCTCGCCCGTCTCAAGGCCCCGCCCGCCGGCCTCGACCCCGATCAGCCTGACATCGTCGTTCAAAAACGGGTGGAAGATCCCGATGGCGTTCGATCCGCCGCCGACGCACGCAATAACGGCGTCGGGCAGACGTCCTTCGGCGTGCAGGATCTGCGCCCTCGTCTCCTCCCCGATGACGCGCTGGAAGTCCCTGACGATCGTCGGATACGGGTGCGGGCCGACCACCGAACCCAGGCAGTAGTGGGTCTCCCCGGCGTTGGCCACCCAGTCCCTGAGGGCCTCGTTGACGGCGTCCTTCAGGGTCTTCTGCCCGGTCTTCACCGGGATCACCCGCGCCCCCAGCAGTTCCATCCTGAAGACGTTCAGGCGCTGCCGCGCCATGTCGACCTCCCCCATGTAGACCTCGACCGGGATGCCGAGGACCGCCCCGGCGATCGCCGTGGCGACGCCGTGCTGCCCGGCGCCGGTCTCGGCGATGAGCCGCGTCTTTCCCATATACTTCGCAAGGAGGGCCTGCCCCAGGGCATTGTTGGTCTTGTGCGCCCCGCCGTGGAGGAGATCCTCGCGCTTCAGGTAGAGCCGGCACCCCAGATCGGCGGAGAGGTTCCGGCAGAAGGTGAGCGGGGTCGGCCTGCCGGCAAACTCCGAGAGGTACCCCTGCAACTCCTTTTGAAAGACCGGATCCGTCTTCGCCGTCTCGTACGCCGACGCCAGCTCCCGGAGAGGCGCCATCAATGTCTCGGGCACGAACTGCCCGCCGAATGCACCGAAATATCCCGGGCTCATCTGGTGAGCCCCCTGCACGTCATGATACATGCCTTCATTTTATCAACGTTTTTTATGCCGGGGCTGTCCTCGACACCGGATGAGACGTCTGCGGCGTACGGTTCGACCGCCGCAAGCGCTGTTCCGATGTTTTCCGGGTTCAGCCCGCCGGAAAGAATGACCGGGACCGGCGAGGTCCGCACCAGCGCCTGCGCTTCCCGGAGATCGTACTGCGTTCCAGCGCCCATGCTCGCGTCGAGGAGAAGGGCGTCGAACCTGCCCGCCGGGACGCGGCCGTCACCGATCCCCCTGATCGTCCGCACCCCCGCGGGCACGTCGAGGTCGTGATAGAGCTGCACGGCGGTCGGCCCGAGGGCGAGCATGCCGGCGAGGTCGGCCGGATCGTCGGTGGTCGAGACGCAGACCCGGCCGATGAAGGGGCCGAGAGCAGAGAAGATCGCGGCCGCCTCAGCCGGGGCGACCGATCTGGGGGAATCCGAGAACATGACGACCCCCACCGCATCCGCCCCGGCCGCCTCCGCAGCGAGGGCGTCTGCGACACGCGTGATCCCGCAGATCTTCAGGCGCATACCAGCCTCCCGAGCCTCCGTGCCGGGTCGCCCGATCCCATGACCGAGGAGCCGATCAGGAAGGCATCGCAGTACCGTTTCAGCATCCTGATATCGCAGGGCCAGATGACCCCGCTCTCCGAGACCACGAGCCGGTCCTCCCCTGCAAACAGGGCCGAGAGGTGCATGGTGGTGTTCAGATTGATCGTCATCGTGGCGAGGTCGCGGTTGTTGATCCCGATCAATCCGGCCTCTGTGGCGAGCGCCGTCTCTACATCGGCGCGCGTGTGGACCTCGACGAGCGGTTCGAGTCCGAGGTCGCGGGAGAGGTCGACGAATGTTCCGAGATCCGGCCCGAGCACGCCGGCGATCAGGAGGACGGCGTCGGCGCCCAGGGCGGCCGTCTCGTAGAGCTGCCGCTCGTCGACGATGAAATCCTTCCTGAGGATCGGGACGTCTGAGACCGGCCTGATTCTCCGGACGTTCTCGGTGCTCCCGCCGAAAAAGAAGGGCTCGGTCAGGACCGAGAGGGCGATGCAGCCCCCGTCGATCAGTTTCCCGGCAAGTATTTCCGGGGGTTCGGAACGCCGGATCGCACCCCGCGAGGGGGAAGCGTACTTCACCTCGGCGATGATCGCGTTCCGCTCGCCTGCCGATCTGATCGCCTCTGAAAGGCTCCTGCGAACCCTGTTCGGAGAGCCGGGGTCCATTTCCTCTGCCGTTCCCAGCGCGGCGACGCGGTAGCGGGTGCGGGCGACGATCTCGTCCAGGATCATACGGCGCCTCCGGTCGCCGTTACCAGCGATTCAAGTTTTTCGAGCGCACGCCCCGAGTCGATCGAACGCTCCGCAACGCGGACGCCGTCCGCAACCGTCAGGCTCTTTCCCCCCAGGTATATCGCCGCCGCGGCGTTGAGGAGGACGATCTCGCGGGCGGCGCCCGCCGCCCCGCCCAGGACGCTCCTGGCGATCGCCGCATTTTCGGCGACGTTCCCCCCCTTCAGATCGTGCAGGGCGGCCTGGCGAAACCCAAAGTCCTCGCACCTGATCTCGTAGGTCAGGATCGTCCCGTCCTTCAGTTCGGCGACGTTCGTCGGTCCCGTGGTGCTGATCTCGTCGAGTCCGCTGCCGTGGACGGCCATCGCCCGCGCCACGCCCACATCGCGCAGGACGCCCGCCACCGTCGTCACGAGTTCGGGGGCGTACACCCCGACGAGCTGCGCCTGCGCCCCGGCAGGGTTTGCGAGCGGGCCGAGCAGGTTGAAGATCGTCCTGATCCCGATCTCTCGCCGCGGCCCGGCGGCCAGGCGGAGGGCCGGGTGATAGGTGGGAGCGTACAGGAACACGATCCCGATCTCCTCCAGGACCGCCTGCGCCCGCGCCGGCGGGAGGTCGATGCCGACGCCGAGCGCCGCAAGCACGTCGGCCGAACCGCACCCGCTCGAAACGCCCCTGTTGCCGTGTTTGACGACCGGCACCCCGGCACCGGCCGCGACGAACGCGGCGATGGTGCTGATGTTGAAGGTGCCGGTCAGGTCGCCGCCGGTGCCGCAGGTGTCGACGAGAGGGGAGGCGGCCCCGGGAGCGATGGAGACCGAGGCCTCGCGCATCGCCTGCACGCAGCCTGCGATCTCGGGCACTGTCTCCCCTTTCATCCGCATCGCCGTAAGAAAACTCCCGATCTGCGCCTGGGTCGCGCTGCCGCTGAGGATCTCGCGCATGACCGCCCCGGCCTCGCCGGCCGTGAGGTCGCGGCGCTCCACCAGCTTCATGACGGCGTCGGCAATCATCAGGCGCACCCCCTGCCAGAGAGGAAATTCGCGATGATCCGGTTCCCCTCCGGGGAGAGGATGCTTTCGGGGTGGAACTGGATCCCTTCTACAGGATAGTCCAGATGACGCAGGCCCATCACGTAACCGTCGTCGAGGCTCGTCGCCGTGACTTCGAGCGAGTCGGGCAGACTCGCCGGGTCCGCGACCAGGGAGTGATACCGCGTCGCGGTGAGAGGGTTCTCGACGCCCAGGAAGATGCCGCGGCCGTCGTGCTGGATCCGCGAGGTCTTGCCGTGCATCAGGCGACCGGCCCGCACGACCCGGCCCCCGAAGGCGGTGCAGATCGCCTGGTGGCCCAGGCAGACCCCGAGCGTCGGGATCTCCCTGCATACCGTCCCGAGCGCCTCGAGGCAGAGGCCCGACTCCTCGGGAGTGCCCGGGCCGGGCGAGAGGATGATCCGGTCGCATTCGATCTCGCGGAGCACCGATGCCGACGCGTCGTTTTTCACGACGACCGGGTCTCCGCCGAGCATGCCCACCTGCTGGAAGAGGTTGAACGTGAAACTGTCGTAACAGTCGATGATCATGACGTTCATGGAGATCGCCTCCCGATCTCTATCGCCCTGAGCATGGCCAGGGCCTTGTTTTCCGTCTCTTCCCATTCGTTTTCAGGAACCGAGTCGGCGACGATCCCGGCGCCGGCCTGGACCGAGGCGACACCGCCCTCCACGACCACCGTCCTGATCGCGATGGCGCACTCCAGGCTCCGGTCAAAGCCCACGGACCCGACCGCACCGGCGTAGATGCCGCGGGACGTCGGTTCTACGGCCTCGATGATCTGCATCGCCCTGATCTTCGGGGCGCCCGATACCGTTCCTGCCGGGAAACAGGAGGAAAAGGCATCGAAACAGTCGCAACGATCGTCCAGCGCTCCTTCGACGACCGAGACGAGATGCTGGACATGGGAATACTTCTCAACGTCCATGAACCCGGCAAGCCGGACCGAGCCGTACCGGCAGACCCGGCCGAGATCGTTTCTCGCAAGGTCCACGAGCATCGTGTGTTCGGCCCGCTCCTTCTCGTCGGCGAGGAGTTCGCGCCCCAGACGTTCGTCTTCTTCGGGCGTCCCCCCTCTCGGCCGCGTGCCCGCGATCGGCACCGTGGTGACAGTTCCCTTCTCGACCCGGACGAGCATTTCAGGGCTTGCGCCGGCGATCCGCACGTCCCCGAAGTCGAGATAGTACATGTACGGCCCGGGGTTCATCGCCCTGAGGGCGGTGTAGATTGCAAACGGGTCGCCCGGGTACGCGCACTCGATCCGCCGCGAGACGACGCCCTGGAAGATCTCGCCGGCGGCGATCTCCTCTTTCACCCGCAGGACCGCAGCCCCGTACTCGTCCGGGGTCATCGAGGACGAAAAGACGGTGCCCACCCCGGGTTCGGGGACGATCGGCAGAGAGGGGGGGTCGTCGGGTGCGGCGAGTTTTGCTGCAATTTGTTCTATTCTCGCCATGCTCTCCCTGTACACGTCGGCCGGATCGGAACCGTCCGTCAGAAGGGCAGCCGAGACAATGGACACCTTCCCTGCCTGATGATCGAAGACGACGCAGTCGCGTGCGAGCATGCTCCTGACCGCAGGAGGGCGGGGATCCCCGGCGCGGCTGCGTTCGACCTGCGGATAGAGATCGTGGACAAGGTCGTAGGCAAAGTAGCCAACGAAGCTGCAGGCGTACCTGGGCACGGGGATCGGAAGCGGTGAGAATCTCTTCAGAATCGAGCGCATCTTCTCCAGAGGAGTCGCTCCTTCCGGTGAACGGACGACCGAGACATAACGCTCGTCCCCGCAGATGGTATCCTCTTCACCGAACGAAAGAGAGAGCACGGGATCGATCCCGATCACCGAGTAGCGTGCGGTCCGCTCGCTCCCTTCCATCGATTCCAGAAGAAACCCCTGCCCCTTACAGAGCCCCGCGTAGAGACGCGGAGGCGACGCAAGGGGGGTGGGAATTTCACGGCAGAAGGGGACGATCAGGGGACCGTCCCGGCGCTCCGCCAGCGCAGAATATTCCTCATGCGATGGCGTTATCGACAATACTGTCTCCATTCCACCGGCATCACCTCACCTTCGGTAGATGCGAGAGGGACTCCCTGATCAGGTCGGCAGGGTACTCGTAATCAGGGAGTTGCCCTGCGAAGTATGCCTCGTAACTCGAAAAATCGAAGTTGCCGTGGCCCGAGTTGTTGAAGAGGATCACTTTCTCTTCTCCGGTCCGCCGGCACTCAAGAGCGACGTCGATCGCGGCTTTGACGGCATGGGCCGACTCCGGGGCGACGATGATACCCTCTGTCCGCGCAAAGGTGACGGCGGCCTCGAAGACCTCGTTCTGGTGGTAGGAGACGGCGCCGGCCACGCCGTCGTGGATGAGCCTCGCCAGAATGGGAGAAACCCCGTGATACCGCAGACCGCCCGCATGGATCGCCGGCGGCACGAAGTCGTGGCCGAGGGTGAACATCCGCATGAGCGGCGTCAGGCCGGCCACGTCCCCGAAATCGTAGGCATAGGGCCCTTTCGTCATCGTGGGACAGGCAGAGGGCTCGACGCCGATGATCTCGGTCTCCGGGTGCGTTCCTTTGATCTTCTCCCCGGCAAAGGGGAAGGCGATCCCTGAAAAGTTTGAGCCCCCGCCGACGCAGCCGATGATGGTGTCCGGATATGCGTCGACCATGGCGAGCTGCTCGCGGGCCTCAAGACCGATGATCGTCTGGTGGAGGCACACATGGTTGAGCACCGAGCCGAGGGCGTAGTTGGTATCGGACCGACCCGCGGCATCCTCCACTGCCTCGGAAATGGCGATGCCGAGGGAGCCTGGAGTGTCGGGATGCTCCTCCAGCACCTTTCGCCCCGTGGCAGTCCGCGGACTCGGCGAGGGGAAGCAGTCGGCGCCGTAGACCTGCATCATGCTCTTCCTGTACGGTTTCTGGTCGTAACTCGATCTGACCATGTACACGGTGCAGTCCATGTCGAAGAGGGCGGTGGCGAATGCAAGGGATGAACCCCACTGCCCGGCTCCGGTCTCGGTGGAAAGACGCTCCACACCGGCCTTCATGTTGTAGTAGGCCTGAGGGACGGCGGTGTTGGGCTTGTGGCTGCCCGGCGGAGAGACGCCTTCCCATTTGAAGTAGATCCGTGCCGGCGTTTTGAGGTGCTGTTCGAGCCTTTTCGCCCGGTACAACGGGCTCGGCCTCCAGAGACTGAGGATCTCCCGCACCTCTTCGGGTATGGGGATCGAACGCTGCGTGCTCATCTCCTGCCTGATCAACTCCATGGGGAAGATATGAGCAAGATCTCCGGGCACCACCGGTTTTCCTGTTCCGGGATGGAGCGGCGGGTCAAGAGGCGACGGCAGATCGGCCTGGATGTTGTACCACGCCTTCGGGATTGCATCCTCGTCGAGGAGGATCTTGGTCTGCATGCCATACCATCTACATTGAACATGTATATACATTGCTGATCTTACAGACACATCGTCGTCATTGTGCTGACACCGGGTCGAGAGGAAAAAAATAAATCGCCTGAAAGATGAGGCTCATTCTGGTGGTACTGGAATGTCTTTTCCTGAGATCGAACTCGTGAAGCGGGCCGAAGAGGAGGCGTTTGCACGGATTGCGCGGGCACGGGAAGAGACCGGGGTCAGGCTCGAACAGGCACGCGAGCGGGCGGCGGAGGCAGCTGCTGCAGAGCGCCGCCTGGCCGAGGCCGAAGCGGCCGCGATCGTCGCTGCCGCCCTTGCCGGGGCAGAGGAGGAGGCGGAGCGCATCAGGGACGAGGCAGAGGAAGAGGCGACGCGGATCACAAGGGCGGCGGCCGGGCGCCTCAACCCCGCCGTCGCGTTTCTGATGCGGGAGGTGACCGGCGATGCTGAGACCGGCACGGATGCGTAAGCTGACCGTAGGAGTGCACAGGAGCAGGTACGAGTCGTGTATCGCCCTCCTGCAGGAGGCCGGGGCCGTCGAACTGGACGCGGTCGACGATGTGGAGGGGCTGCAGGCGCTCATCGGTCCCCATACGCAGTCTGCGCGTACGCCGGCGATTGCGGAGGCGCGCGTACGCCTTGAGCGGTGCATCGAGGCTGTCGAGTTTGTTCTCCCGAAACAAAACGCCGTCGCCGGAATATTTTTCCCGGCGACGCCGTCAAAGGTGACGGTCGGACTGCGGGGTGCGGACGAGGTTCTCGAGGACGTCGAGCGCCTGCACGGGACGATCGACACCGTGCTCGCCCTGAAGAAAAGAGAGACGGCGATCGCCGAGAGGCTCGACCGCATTGCCGAAGAGGAGGAGATGCTCGGACTTCTCCTCCCCTTCGGGATCGATCTCGCATGGATCGGCTCCTCTCCCCTCCTCCAGGTCAGGGCCGGGGCTGTCCCGGCGGGCGAGTGCGAGGACATCGAGGCGCACCTTACCGAATTCATGCCTGATCTTTCGGCATGGTTCTGTCTCTGCGGGATCGGCGGGAGACCCACCGCCATCCTCACTGCCGCCCATCCGGCGGCGGCGGAGGCGGTCGACGCCGCTCTCAGACCCCTCGCCTTCAGGGAGTTCGTGCCTGAAACAACAGAGGGGACGGCTGAAGAGGGGATTGCTCGAATTTCAGACGAGCGCAGGGCGCTCCTGGCGGAGAGGGAGGAGATCGTCGCTCACTTCATGGACGCCGCCGCAACGCACCTGCCGGCCCTGCGGGCCCTTGCCGAAGAACTCGCCGTCCTCAGAGAACGAGAGGAGGCGGCCCGGCTCATGGGGAACACCAACGAGATGACCGTGCTCCACGGCTGGGTCAGGGAGGACGACGCGGAACGCGTCGCCTCGGTCTGCGAACGTGCGGCAGGAGGACTCGCCTTCTGCATCTTCGAACCGCCGGACAACACTGCACCGGTCGCTTTCGACCACCCCCGCTGGCTCGCCCCCTTCGGCTTTCTCACCTCCACCTTCGGAACGCCGGCGTACGGCAGCGTCGACCCGACCATTTTTCTCGCTCCGGTGCTCGTGTTCACCTTCGGGATCATGCTCGGCGATGCCGGCTACGGCGTCATCCTCACCCTTTTCGCCGCCCTCATTCTAAGAGGAGCCGGAAGAACGCCTGGAACGGTGCGGGACCTCGCCCTCGTCCTCGTTGCCTGCGGCGTCTCCGGGACGGTCTTCGGCCTTCTGATGAACGGGTTCTTCGGCGATCTCCTCCCCCGTTTCTTCGGAATGCAGGTGCCCTTTGCCGTCATAGAGCCGCTGAAAGACCCGATCTCGATCCTGATCTTCGCCCTCGGGATCGGGATCGCTCACCTCAACCTGGGGCTGCTCATCGCCGCCTACGAACACCTGCGCACCGGAAACCTGCGGGAGATGATCCTCTCAGAGGGAGTATGGTTTGTCATCCAGCCCTGCGCCGCCGTGCTCATCATGACCTTTTTCGGATGGCTGGACGTCACACCGACCGTTACCTCCCTCGCATGGGCCGGGGCGGCGGTCGGCATCGCCGGGCTGATGATCCACGAAGGGCCGCTCGGTTTCTTCTCACTCACCGGTTTTCTCGGGGACTGGCTCAGTTATGTACGGATCCTCGCCCTCGCCCTCGCCACCGGCGGAATTGCCATGATGATCAATATCCTTGCCGGGATGATCGCCGCCGTCCATCCGGCCCTCGTCGTTCTCGCCGTACTCTTCGCAGTGGTCGGACACGTGGGAAACCTGGCAATCCAGTCCCTCGGAGGATTTATCCATGCCCTCAGACTCCAGTACGTCGAGTTTTTCGGGAAGTTCTTCCGTAGCGGGGGCCGGCCCTTCAGGCCTTTTGCGGCAAGACGGACCTTCACCGAGGTTTCTGGAGGTGATGAGTGATGGTGGTCGATGCCGGGCTCGTTCTCGCCGTCATCGGCGCCGGGCTGGCGGTGGGACTCTCGGCCATTGGCTCGGGGATCGGTGTCGGGATCGCCGGGGCGACCGGGGCCGGGGTGATCGCCGTCAAGCCGGAGAAATTCGGCAGGGCTCTCGTCTTCCAGGCGGTGCCGCAGACCCAGGGGATCTACGGCCTCCTCGTCGCCGTGCTCATCCTCCTCTTCACCGGGGTGATCGGCGGGGGCGAGGCGAGCGTGCCCCTTCCCCTCGGGCTGGCGGCCCTGGGTGCCGGGCTGGCCTCCGGGATCTCCGGACTCTCGGCGATCGGCCAGGGAATCGCCGCATCGGCGGGCATCGCAGCCACCGCAGAGCACGACTCGGCGATGGGGAAGAGCCTGATCTTCTCGGTCATCCCGGAGACGCAGGCGATTTACGGACTGCTCGTCGCCATTCTCATCATGGCCTTCACCGGGCTGCTGACCGGCTCGCCGACAGCCACCGAGGCGACCGGACTTGCAGCCGTCGGCTGTGGACTGGCGGTGGGGATCGCCGGACTTTCGGCGATCGGGCAGGGGATCGCCGCCGCCGCCGGCTCGGCAGCGGCATCAGAGCACGAGGATAGTTTTGGAAAAGGACTCGTATTCTCGGTCATCCCGGAGACGCAGGCGATTTACGGACTGCTTGTCGCCATTCTGATCATGACTTTCACCGGTATGATCGCGGCCGATCCGGTCGACGACCTGGCGATTGGTTTCGCAGCAATCGGCTGCGGATTTGCTGTCGGGCTCGCCGGCATATCGGCGATCGGGCAGGGGATCGCCGCCGCCGCCGGCGTCGCGGCCAGCGCCGAACACGAGGATAGTTTTGGAAAAGGACTCGTATTCTCGGTCATCCCGGAGACACAGGCGATTTACGGACTGCTTGTCGCCATCCTGATCATGGTCTTTACCGGTATGATCACCCACGATGTCACCGCCACCCTTGCTGCAGGCTTCGCCTCGATCGCCTGCGGACTCGCCGTCGGGTTTGCAGGGATATCCGCGATAGGACAGGGGATCGCCGCATCGGCGGGCATCGCGGCCACCGCGGAAAAAGAGGAGATGTTCGGGAAAGGACTGATATTTACGGTCATCCCGGAGACGCAGGCAATATACGGGCTGCTCGTCGCCATCCTCATCATGGCATTTACCGGCATGATCACGCACGACGTCACCGCCACGGCCGCCGCAGGCCTTGCAGCCGTCGGCTCGGGTTTCGCCGTAGGACTTGCCGGGCTCTCGGCGATCGGTCAGGGCATGACTGCAGCGTCCGGGATCGGGGCGACGGCACAGCGCGAAGGGGCGATGGGGCCGAGCCTGGTCTTCGCCGTGATGGCCGAAACGTTCGCTATCTTCGGACTGCTGGTGGCGATCCTGATCATGTTCGGGATCGGGCTCTTCGGAGGCTGAACAGAGATGGGCGTGGAGGAGATCGTCGAGAGGATCCGCCGGGACGCTGCCGCAGAGGAGGAGCGGATCCTCAGGGAAGCCGCCATAGGGGAGGAACGCGTCCTTGAGGACGGACGGGCGGCGTCTGAGAGAGAGGCAGCAGAGATCGTGGCCGGAGGGAGGCGGGAGGCCGAGGCGCTCAGACGCAGGGTGCTTGCACGGGCGCGCCACTCTGTTCGCACCCATCTCAGGACGTGCCGGGAGGCGGGCATCAGCCGCGCATTCGAGGAAGCCGAACGATGCATCGCCGACCTCAGAAGTTCGACCAGATATCCGGCGATCCTCAGGAGGCTCATCGTCGAGGGGCGGGAGATCGTGGGGGGCGGGCCGATCACCGTTCTCTGCTATGAAGAGGACACGAAAGCCGTTACCGTCGCCTGCAACCGGATCGAGGGGATCGAGATCGCATCGCTCGACGAGGACGGGGGAGGCCGGGACGGCGGTGTCGTCGTGCTTGCCGGGCGGTCGCGGTGCGACCAGCGTTTTTTTTCCAGGATCGCACGGGCGCGGGAGGAGTTGACCGGGAAGACGGCCGGGATCCTCTTCGGGGAGGATGGGCATGACCACCCTTGAGGAGATCGCCGACGCCGTTCTTTCGGGAGCCGACGGAACAACCCTGCTGGTGACCGGGCTGGTCATCGCAACCATGATGGCAGTGCTCATCGCCCTGTCGGCCGGTTATTTCAGAACGATATTGAATGTTGCTCTTTTCGCCAGGCCCGATGCCAGAGTCCGGGCGATCGGCAACCCGCTGATCAGCAGAGAGGGGGTGAAAGAGGCGCTGGAGGCAGGAGACCTCCACGACCTTTTCGAACGGTTCGCCGCCCTCGGCCACCGCATGCCGATCGGCACCGGCCTTGACGGTCGGGAGGCCGAACGGCTCATCAGAATGCATCACTACGAGGCCGTCATGTACCTGATCGAGAGCGTGCCCGACGGGGTCCGGCATTTTTTCACGGCATATGCCGGGATGCTCGGCGCCGGAGAAGCCGCCGGGATCGTGGCGGCGAAGGCGCGTGGGCTCTCCCCGGCCGCTATCGAGGAGCGCACCGTTCCCATCGGGGCCCTCACCCCCGAACGGCTGAGAAAAGCGGCGCATGCCGGGAGCGAGGAGGAGGCGATCAGGAGGATGGAGAAGGCCCGATTCGGCCCCTCTCTCGCCCGCGCCCATGCCGGGGCCGGAGGGGACACCGCCTCGTTTCTGGCGTTTTCACTGGCCGCGGCACTCGGTGACATGGGAACGGCCGCACGAGGGGTGGACGTCTCCCTCTCCCCGCCGGTGGTGGAGATCGCCGGCAGAATGGTCGATGCCGCCAATCTCCGCGCGCTTATACGGGCCAGGGCCTTCGGGACCGGGAGGGAGGCGGCGGCACGTCACCTGATCAGGGAGGGCGGCTTCGAACTCACCGGGGAGAGGCTGCTGCGGGCCGAACGGACCGGAAACCTCCCCGACCTGATCGCGGCCGTCGAAGGAACGCGGTACCAGCAGTATCTCGCCGCCGTCCCCGGGGCGGCGGTGCAGGACAGAGACGCCGCCGCACTGGAATCGGCCCTCGACCGGTGCATCCTGGACTCGGCCCGGGAGATCGCCAGCCAGTACCACCTGGAGAGCGGCCCTCTGCTCCGCCATCTCGTCGCACTCGATTACGAGGCGCGGAATATGAGAGCGATCGCCGTCGGCGTGGCGGCAGGGGTGCCGGTCGAGGAGATCGAGCGGATCCTCATCGTGGAGGAGACAGAGATATGAACGTTACAGCAATCGGAGACCGCACCATGGCACTGGCATGCAGGGCCGGCGGCATCGTCGGGGCCGTCGTCTGCGTCGATGTGCAGGATGCGGAACAGGCACTGAAGAAGGCGCTGTCTGAGAAGGAGAACGGCGTCATCCTCGTACTGGACAGGTACCTCGCCGCCATCCCGCCGCCGCAGATCCCGGGCGTCTACCCCATCGTGATCGGGGTCCCCGGCCCCTCAGGGCCGGCGCACGGCGAAGACACCGTCGGCAGAGCGGTGAGAAGGGTGGCAGGCAGGGGTCTGCCAGGGGTGAGAGAATGAGCGGAAGGATCGTCAGGATCACGGGCCCGGTGATCGAGGCCGACGGGATGCGGGGGGGGCGGATGTACGAGGTGGTCAGGGCCGGAAACGCCGCTCTGATCGGAGAGATCATCGGACTTTCCGAGGAGACCGCAACGATCCAGGTCTACGAAGACACCACCGGGATCGCACCCGGGGAACCGGTCGAGCGGACCGGCGCCTCCCTCTCGGTCGAACTCGGCCCCGGCCTCCTCGGCACGGTTTACGATGGTATCCAGCGCCCTCTCGAAGTGATCCGGGACGAATTCGGTGATTTCATCATCAGGGGGGCATCGCTTCCGGCACTGGATCGAGAGCGGCGGCATGAATTCACCCCGCAGGCTGAGATCGGGGGGGCAGCAGCCCCGGGCACCCTCATCGGCACGGTTCCTGAGGGGCGGTTTACCCACGCCGTCCTCGTCCCGCCTGGCACCGACGGAACATTTCTCAGGGTATCTCCACCAGGAAACTACACCGTCGAAGAGGAGGTCGCGTGTGTCAGGACGGCAGGAGGCGAAGATCTGATCGTCTCCATGCTTCAGCGCTGGCCGGTGCGGACGGCGCGGCCGATCAGGGAGAAGATGGCGCCGTCAGAGCCCCTGATCACCGGGCAGCGGGTGATCGACTCCTTCTTCCCGATGACGAAAGGAGGGGCGGCCGCAGTGCCCGGCCCCTTCGGCGCCGGAAAAACTGTTGTCCAGCACCAGCTCGCCAAATGGTCGGACGCCGACATCATTGTCTATGTGGGCTGTGGAGAACGGGGGAACGAGCTCGCAGACGTCCTGCGTCAATTCCCGGCCCTCGACGACCCCCGGACCGGCGAACCCCTGATGGGACGGACGGTCCTGATCGGAAACACCTCGAACATGCCGGTGGCCGCCCGCGAGGCGTCCGTATACACCGGGATCACCATCGCCGAGTACTACCGCGACATGGGCTACGACGTCGCCCTGATGGCCGACTCCACCTCCCGCTGGGCCGAGGCGCTGCGGGAGATCTCGGGAAGGCTCGAAGAGATGCCGGGCGAACACGGTTATCCGGCATATCTTGCGTCCCGCCTTGCAGAGTTCTATGAGCGGGCCGGCAGGGTGCGGGTGCTCGGACCCACCGAAAAGACCGGATCGGTCTCGGTCATCGGTGCGGTCTCGCCGCCAGGCGGCGATTTCTCCGAGCCGGTCACCCAGAACACCCTCAGGATTGTCAAGGTCTTCTGGGCCCTCGATGCCGATCTCGCGCATGAACGGCATTTCCCGGCCATAAACTGGCTCCAGTCATATTCTCTCTATCTCGACGCTGTCCGCGGCTGGTGGGAAGAGCACGGCGGGCCGGAATGGGACAGGGCGAGAAAGGACATGATGAGCGTTCTCCAGAAGGAGAGCGAACTCGAAGAGATCGTCAACCTCGTCGGGTCGGATGTCCTGCCTGAGGAGGACAAACTCGCTCTCCTCGTTGCCGGGATCATCAGGGAGTCCTTCCTGATCCAGTACGCCTTCGACCCGGTCGACACCTATTGCCCGCCGCAGAAGCAGTATCTGATGATGCGGCTGATCCATGATTATGCGGACGCGGGACGGGCGGCGGTGGGACGGGGTGCGTCCTCCGCGCAGGTGGGAGCGCTTCCTGTGACCGGCAGGCTTTCCCGTCTGGGTTCCGTCCCCACCACCGAATTCCCGACGTTCTTCGGTGAGCTGGAGCGGCGCATGGAAGAAGAGTTCGGCACGCTGGGAGGCGGGCGGCCGTGACCTCCCCGGCGAGAGAATACACGTCCGTCACCAGGGTCGCCGGCCCGTTGATGGCCGTCTCGGGCGTGGGAGATGCCGCGTACGGCGAGGTGGTGGAGGTGCGCCTCCCCGACGGGGAGCGACGCATGGGACAGGTGCTCGAAAGCCGCCTGGACCTCGCCATCGTGCAGGTCTTCGGGGGCACGCGGGATCTGGACACCGAGGTGACCTCGGTCAGGTTCACCGGCGAACCTCTGCGCATGGCGGTCTCGCCCGAAATACTCGGACGGGTCTTCGACGGGACCGGGGTACCTGCCGACGGGGGCGGCGCCGTCATCCCGGAGGAGGTGCGGGACATCTCAGGAGCCTCAATAAACCCCACGGCGCGGGATTATCCACAGGACTGCATAGAGACCGGGATATCGGCGATCGACGGCATGAACACCCTGGTGAGAGGCCAGAAACTCCCGATCTTCTCGGGTGCCGGTCTCCCCCATTCCCGTCTCGCCGCCCAGATCGCCAGGCAGGCGCGAGTTCTGGGCGACAGCGAGGAGTTCGCGATCGTCTTCGGGGCGATGGGCATCACCAGCGAGGAGTCCCGGTTCTTCATGGGAGAGTTCGAGGAGACCGGGGCGCTGGAGCATGCCGTGATCTTCGCCAATCTCGCCGACGACCCTGCCATAGAGCGTATCGTCACCCCCCAGTGCGCCCTGGCGGCAGCGGAATATCTCGCCTTTTCACGCGGCATGCACGTGCTGGTGATCCTGCAGGACATCACGGCCTACTGCGAGGCGTTGCGGGAAGTCTCGGCGGCCAGGGAAGAGGTGCCGGCCCGCCGGGGCTACCCCGGCTACATGTACACCGACCTCGCCTCGATCTTCGAACGGGCAGGGCGCATCAAGGGAAAAAAAGGCTCCATCACCCAGCTCCCCATCATCTCCATGCCGGACGACGACATCACTCACCCGGTGCCAGACCTCACCGGCTATATCACCGAGGGGCAGATCGTGCTCTCGCGCGACCTGCACAGGAAAAGTGTTTACCCGCCTATCGACGTGCTTCCGAGCCTTTCCCGCCTGATGGCCGGTGGAATCGGGAAAGGAAAGACGCGGGATGACCACGGCCCGGTCTCAGATCAGCTCTATGCGGCGTATGCCAGGGGGCGGCGGCTCGAAAGTCTGGTGGCGGTGATCGGGGAAGAGGGGTTCACCCCGATCGACCGCCTCTACCTCGACTTCGCCGCGCGCTTCGAACGGGAGTTCATCGGACAGAATGAAAAGGAAGGGAGGACGATCGCCGAAAGCCTCGATCTTGCATGGCAACTGCTTTCCAGTTTCCCGGACGAGGAGTTGAAGCGCATCGACCCGACCCTCATCGCCGCTCATGTGCGGAGGGGCGCGAGGTGAGCAGACAGATCATACGGGGGACGCGTCCCACCCGCATCGAACTGCTGAAGATCAGAAAGCGAATTGTCGTGGTCGAGAAGGGGCACGAACTGCTGCAGGAGAAACTCGACGCCATGGTGCTGGAGTTTTTTCGATTGCAGGGGGAGCGGGACGCACTGAGAACGTCTGCGGAAGCGGTGTTCAAAGGCGCATACATCTCTCTCGCCCGGGCCGAGATGACGATGGGGGCACGCGACCTCGAAGACGCCCTCGCCCTCGCCGCCCCCATCGACGAGATTGAGATGGGAACACGCGCGGTGATGGGCACGGCGGTGCCGGCGATCCGTCCCCATGCACCGTTGCGGGAGGCCGAAGAGCCCGGATATCCCCTTGCCGCACCCGGGGCCTCGCTTGACGACGCCTGCCGCCGTTGTGAGGAGGCGGTCGGGGCCGCTCTGTCGTGCGCAGAAGTGGAAGGAGCGATGGTCAGGCTTGCAGACCAGATCGTCTCAGTCAGGAGGAGAACGAACGCCCTCGCCTATGTGTTGCTGCCCTCTCTCCGCGATACGGCCGCATATATCGAGGACTACCTGGAGGAAATGGAACGAGAGGATCTCTACCGGAGAAAGCATACGAAATCCCTTCGAAAAGAAGAGAAGGCTGCATGAACGGAGAGGAGGTATCCATACTCTTTCTGCTGATGCAGATCGCCGGGGCAATCGCCCTGATCGCAGGGGTGGCAGTCCTTTTTTTCGTATGTATCCGGATGATCTAGGACGCCGGCCTCACCGCTTATCACCTCTTCCACACCATATATATCGATGGACGGCATCCTCCCGGCCCTGATCCTCGGCTTTGTCATCGGCCTCTCCGGAGCCCTGGCCCCGGGCCCAACCCTTGTGGCGACGATCAGGGGTTCGCTCGACCGGGGATGGACGGCCGGCCCCCGCGTTGCCGCAGGCCACGCCGCCGTCGAAGCGGTCGTCGCCCTTGCAATCGTCGTCGGGCTCGCCGCTGCGGCCGAGAGCGTCGCCATGCCGGTCGCCCTCGTGGGAGGGACGGCCCTGATCGTCTTCGGCATACTCACGATGCGGGAGAGCCGGACCGCCGTGCTGACCGCACCGTCGGGAACGACGACGGGGAGCCCTTTCTTCGCCGGAGCCCTCACAAGCGCTGCAAACCCGTATTTCTGGATCTGGTGGCTCACCGTGGGGAGCGGCCTCCTGCTGGAGGGGCTGGCGGCCGGGGTGGCGGTTGCCGTCGCATTCATGATCGGGCACTGGGCCTCGGACTTCGGGTGGTTCGGGCTCGTCGCCGCCGGCACCGCGAGAGGGCGGAGGGTTCTCCTCGAACGGCACTACCGGATCATCCTTGCAGCGTGCGGGGGGTTCCTGGTCCTCTTCGGGGCGTCCTACCTCTGGCACGCCTTTTCGCCGTGATCACCGTTCTCCGGCCTTCATGGCGGCAAGATCGTCGTAGATCCGCCCCGATCCCCGGACTTCACCCTTTTTCGCCCGCGGGCGCAGCCGGTCGAGGGCGATCACCGCCGGATCAGCGCCCGAGATCAGGGCCAGCTCCGCACGCACCGCCTCTCGCGACGGAATGGAACCTGCAAAGCGTGCCACGAACTCCACATCGATCCTCCTGCATGCGTCGTTGCGCTCGTAGCGCGGAAATTCGATGTCCATGCTCCCCTCTACGCCGGGAGAGATGAAGAGCGTTGGGGAGGGAATGCAGAACGGGAACGACGGTGCGGGACCGGGCGCTTACAAAAAAATATCAAGACGACCCTCATTCAAAGAGGAACTCTTTCATGACAAAGAGGACACGCTCGTCTCCGTTCAACTGCACGGCCGCCTTTTCTTTCTCCTCTTTATCCAGGGAGCATCCCTGTATCTCGACGATCTTCATCGCATTCAGCGGGATGCCGTCTTCTACAAACCGGTCGAAGACGTCTCTTTTATCAACTTCAGATGAGTCCGGGCAGATGTCGATTGCCCAGAGAATGTCGTCTCCTCTTGTTTTTGGATTTTCGATGATCTCAAGGAAATCCGCCTCTCTGTCATCATATACGTGCACGCCGGGATACCTTTCCATCTCTCTTTTGTATGCGTTGAACCGCTCTTCCGTAGCGTTGAGATAGATCCAGAAAAATCTCGGCTTCGTCCGTAGCTGTATTGAAACATTGTCCGGGAAATATTTTTCAATGACAGCCCTGGCCTCTTCGTCGGAGGTGCCGGCATCAAACGCAACGACGGTATCCCAGTCTGCATTGCGCTGCCACTCCTCCAGTTCAGGGTCCCTCCCGGTTTTTTCTGATCCCGGTGTCTCCGGTGGCATGGAGATCACAGGCAATGATGCGGTGTTCTCAAAATAATCGGCATAGCGTGAGAAGTCCTCGTCCGAGAGCGGTCGGCGCGTATCGATCCTCTGCCTTTCCGCAAACTCGAGGATCCCTGAATAATACTGATCCATCCTCTCCCACGCGGCGATCCTCGTTGCAACCTCTTCTTCGGAGAGGACATTGCCGAAGTGATCGACCACAGACATGTTGTCGTCCTTCGTTTCTCTTTCACTCACCACCGATCTTTTTTCAGGATCGATGAAGAGCACTTTTTCCACACCTTCTTTGGTCGTGATCGTCACAAGAACCCCGGTGACTGAGGAAGCCGTGCAGAGGGCTGAAGACTCAACGACAGATCCAGGATATCTGTCCTCTGCGATGTCGATCGCATCAGGGATTTTTTCTGAGAGTGCGGCATAGAACGGCATGAGGGACGTCGTTTCGTATGCCATTATGGAGCCGCCGAGAACCTTTCTGGCCGCGACCTTGATCCCTCCGATATCTGTCCCGTCGCTTTTGATCGGGAAATGATACACATAAGGCCGGTCGTAGAGGTCGTAGAAGAGAACAGGTTCGGTGCCGACCGTCGCATTTCGCCACATCTCTCCCTCGGTACTCCCCGGCCCTGCAACGATGAATTCGATGAGGGCTGCGACCGCATGATCGTAGGCCGTACTCTCAGGGACGGCGTACCGATCCAGTGATGCTTCGGGCGTTGTGCGATCTACAAAGAACACTCCGAAAACGAAAACAAGGACGACAAGAGAGGCGACCAGAATAGCGGCGTGTTTCAGGTTGATCATATCATTTCCTCCCCTGCGAGAATGGTATATCAAGGGATTCGTTCTGTTCCAGATCAAGTCCCTCCGCACTCACGGGTGCAATCACCATGCACATCAGTAGCAAACTGATGAACAAAGTGAATGAATACAATCGTCTTGGTCGTTCCATGTTTGGCAACTCCTTTCGGATGGTTTCCTCAGGCATGGCGTAAGGTTTTACATGGACGAACCTCATACATCATCATGCATTCGGGCTGCATAGGAGTCTGGGGAGGGTGGAGTCCATAACCCAGACTTCTATGGGACACATACTGGTGTATCCACTTCCCATATTTGATATCATTAGATGTATAATTTCTAATCAGATCGTTTATCTGTCGAATGATCTTTCAGGTCATCTGCTTTGAAGTCGTCAAAAATCTCTCGGCCTCTCTCATCGACTGAAAGTAATCGGCCTGGATCGGTGCCGGCGTCCCGCGCTTCGCAGCGATCCCGGACGCTGTATGCCTTTTTTCCCGATTCGTGATCTGATGTCCGTGTATCTGCCGTCCACCCCGGACGGGAATGCCGGCATGTCCTGTATCCCGCCGGCATCACCCTCACGGTCGGATCACATAAACCCGTCGTCTCCGATAGGGATGACATCGTCCGCGACCTCGTCGCCCCCGGCATAAAAGAGTACGAAGCGAAGGTGTACGCCGCCCTCGTCGGATCGGAGAGGGAAACGCCCTGCGAAATTCACGTCGCAAGCGGCGTCCCGCGCCCGCGCGGAAGGGTTTTGTCGAGGTGCGGCAGGGCTCGCCCCTGCGTTATCGGCCGGCCGAACCCGGTTCGTCGGGAGAATGATCGCCGGAAGCCGGGAGGCCGACGACGATCAGGGGCCAGAAGATATATACGCGTACGCGCAAGAGAGGAGATCGGCAGGGGTGAAGAAGAAATGGACGTACGGTCTGTCGGCGCAGTCCCGACGGAGAAGAACCCGCACGGCGTGGACGCCAGAAAACTCTACGATACGAAGGACGCCGTGATCGTGCACATCACGCTCCGGCCCGGCGAAGCGCTCAAGTTGCACGCCACCCCGGTGGACGTCGCCTTCTATGTTCTCGAAGGCTGCGGCGTCGTCGAGATCGGCGGCGAGCGGCAGGAGTGCGGGCCCGACACCCTCGTCGAGAGCCCGGCCCGCATTCCGCACCGGTGGACGAACGAGAGCGATGTTCTGTTCAGGGTGCTCGTAATCAAGGTGCCGCGGCCGACCGAATCGACGCGGCTGCTCTGACCCCGAAAACGCCGAACGACGTCTTTCTGGCAGTCTCACTCTTTTTTTCGTGAACACCGCCCGGACCGGATCGATCCCCGTCGTTTCCAGACTGAAAGAGACCGAATAACGCCAGATCAGAAAAACGTACCGAAACGGCACCACTTATTTATAGGCCCGAGACGATCAGGCATACTGGTGAACCACATGTCAGGCGACGAGATGATCAGGGCAACGGCGGAGGAACTCAAGAATTTCATCAGCGCGAACGCGATCATCGGTGAACCCCTGGACCTCGGGGACAAGGTGGTCTTTTCGATCGCGAGCTTCGGCTTCGGCTTCGGTGCCGGAAACAGAAACGCGGACGGAAAAGGTGGTGAAGGGGGCGGGGCAGGCGGCGGTGTCACACCGGTCGCCCTCCTTGTCGTCCACAAGGACGTCAAGGGGCCGCAAGGCGTGCAGATCTATTCCCTGACCAAAAAAGGGCGACTCTCCGAAATTATCGAGACCGCCGGGGAGACCCTGCCGGCCGTCATAGAACGGGTGGGCGGCAAAGTGCTTGAAATGAAAAAGAGCTGCACCGGAGGGAGAGAAAAAACGCCGAAAGAAACCGAAGAGTGATCCTGGACCATGGGCGGCGGCGACCTCCCGGTACTCCTTTTTTTCCTCGCCCTCCTAGCGGTGTCTCTGTACGCCCTGCTTCTCATCCCGTTCGAGATCCGGTTTTCAGGGTCGTACGGGGCAGGAGCGGGGCGGGGGTTTTGCGCCTTCCGCTGGGCGGCCGCGTCGTTCAGGTTGATGTGGGAAGGGACGCTCCGTGCAGAGGCGGCTCTCGGCAGGACCGTCCTGTTCTCCATGCCCGTCGGAGGTGGGGATGAGGGAACGACCGGGGAGAAGACGGCGAAGGCCGCCGGTCCCGGAGCCGGAAAGTTGCTCGCTGCCGTACGGGCCGTCCTGCCCGGCTTTATCGACCTGCTGGAATATTTCGTCGCGCGGTGCCGGATCGGCTGTGGACAGATCTGGTTTCGGGCCGGACTGGATGATCCTGTGGACACCGGGATAGCATACGGGATCGTTCAGGCGGTGAACGGCGTCCTGTATGCGACTCAGTGCAGGATCGCCATGGACCCCCTCTTCGACGGCGGCGAGTTCGCCGGGGAGGGCGAAGGGGTGGTATGGATCGACCGTCCGCTGACCGTCCTGATCATGGCGGCAATCTTCCTGCTCTCGCCGCCGGTCCGCACCACCGTCTGGCCGATGATCAGGGGTGAGGAATGAGGGAGGAGACGGTCATAAAAGCGGGCGATGCCAGGGTCGCAGCCGGACGGGCGATCGTCCCGATCGTCAGGGCGCAGTCCGTCGCCGGGGAAGGAGGATTTTTCCTCAGGGTAGAACCGATCGGACTCCTGATCGCCGGGGCCGGGTGGGCGCGCCTCCTCTCCCGGGAAGATGCGGACGTACCTGACGACGTCGTCGCCGCGGCGCTGGAGCGGGCACGCGACGCCCTGAACAGAACGCGGGATGCATCTTAAACTTATGGACATTTCACATATCTGATCACAATATTGAAAATTTTTATAGCATCACTGCCGATTGTTCTATATGAACAGTCATACCGGATGTCACTATCTGAACCTCGACCGCACCTTCACGGTCGAAGACCTCGCCGCGTTCCACAGCCATCTCGGCCCGTATATCGTCCTGGGCTACCGTATCGGAAGGTTTGCACGGGAACAGTTCTGCAGCGACCCCTTCTCTCTCAACGCACGGGTCTTCTGCAGCGCCGTTCCCCCGCAGTCGTGCCTGGCCGACGGCGTGCAGCTCGGGAGCGGGTGCACCCTCGGCAAACGGAATATCGAACTCATCCAGAGCGACGAGATATACTGCGAGTTCGAGAGCGGCGGCAGGGCCGTCAGGGTCGTTCCGGCCCCCTTCTCCCTGCCTGACCGGGAGACAGAGGTCGATTACGAACGACTCGTCGAAGAATATGCGGAAAAACTGTATTACCTGACGGACGGCGATCTCTTCACCGTAGAGCGCCGACCATGACCCCGGGCACCATCGATCTCGCCGGGGTCTCCACCGCCTACGAGGGATCGGACCTGCCGGTGATCAGGGGGATCTCGTTTTCCGTAGCCGCAGGGGAGTTTGTCGTCGTAGGAGGCCCCAACGGTGCCGGAAAGACGACGCTGCTCGAAACGATCAATGGCATGCTCCCGATTACCCACGGGCGGGCGACCGTCTGCGGTCTCGACGTCGCGGCCAGCGGCACCGGGGTGAGAACGAAGGTGGGGTACGTGATCCAGAATTTCGCCTTCGACCCCCTCGCCCCGTTCACCGTCGGGAATGTGGTGATCATGGGGCGTTACGGCATCCTGGGCTACGGCAGGCAGCCCGGCGAGGAGGATCACCGCATGGCCGAAGAGGCGATGCGCCTGCTCGGCATCGAGGACCTCGCCGACCGATCGATCGGCAAATTATCCGGGGGCCAGCAGCAGAAGGTGCTCATCGCTCATAACCTCGCAAAAAAACCCGAAATTCTCCTCCTCGACGAACCTTTTTCGAACCTCGACCTCTTCACCCGCTCCTTTGTCTGCGACATTCTCACCGGCATCGCGGATGCGGGGTGCACCGTGGTCATGGTCTCCCATGCCTTCGACGCGCTTCCAGACCGTGAAGTACGGATCCTGGCCATGAAAGACGGCATGCTCAGCCTCGACGCCCGTTGCCGGGGAGACGAAGTGGAGGAGAAGATCCGGAACCTGTCGGGGTCTGTCCATGCTTGAGTTCCTCATCCCGAACAATATCATCTGCCATGCGGTGGAGGCGATGCTCTTTGCATCGATCGCCTGCAGCGTTCTCGGTGTGATCATCACGCAGATGAGCATCTCTTCCATCGGGTTCACCATGACCCATGCCGCATTTGCAGGCGCATCGGTCGGGATATTCTTCGGCGTCAGCGGCACGGCGACGGCGATCCTGGCGAGCCTGATCATCGCCGCCATCCTGGGTCCGCTCTCTGAAAAAGCCAGGATGCCCACCGACACCATCCTGGGCGTCCTCTTCGGCATGATGATGGCTATCGCCATTTTTTTCGTCTCGTACATGCAGTACCTGGGAACGGCCGTCAATGCGAGCGCCCTTCTCTTCGGCAACGTCGTTTCCCTGTACCGCGAGGAGATTTACGCGCTTGCAGGAATTTCTTTCGTCGCCATCCTGTTCGTGGCGATTTTCGCAAAGGAGATCACCGCGATCATCTTCAACCGGAAGATTGCCGAGGCCGCCGGGATCAGGGTCAGACCCATTTATTACGCCCTCCTCTTCATGATCGCGATCTCGGTCTCGCTCTCCCTCAACATCATCGGCGGGCTCCTCCTCTATGTCTGGCTCGTCACCCCGGCGGCGATCGCCTACCAGTTCTGCACCACGGTGCGCGGGCTCTTCCTGTCGGCTCCCCTGATCGCCGGGAGCGTCAGCGTCGCCGGGGCATGGTTCGGGCTCCAGCACTCCCTCCCGGTAGGGCCCCTGACGGCGGTTGCCTTCAGCGGACTCTTCCTGATCGCGGTGCTGATCTCGCCGAAACGGAGGGTGCCGAAGGGGGCCTGACTGTTATGGTACTCATTTTTAAGAACAGTACACTATTTCGTAAAACTTATTACATTTTTAATACAATAGTCGGATCATGTTCAGATCCGGTAACATAAAAGGGATTTTGATTGCACTTTTCGTTCTCTGTCTGTGCAGCATCGCACCCGCGGCGGCTCTCAACGTGGTCGCCACGACGAGCGTCCTGTGGGATCCGGTGCAGACCATCGGCGGCGACCATGTGCAGGCGATCTATGTCGCGGACCCGGCCATCTGCCCGCACCTGCAGGGCGACATCATCGACTCGCGCATCCAGAT
>JASGMW010000067.1 GCA_030156225.1 Methanofollis sp. | reverse complement strand
CAACCTGGAGATGCAGGGGTGCAGTCAGCCACCCGGACGAGAACTATCGACATGATAGAGTCTCAAGCCCCGTCCACACAGGCGCGGGGTCGTTGACAAAAGGTATTCTCTGGTGACGCAATTCCACTGCGACACCTTTGTGACGATATCGTTCAGGGTGCCTTTTGCGATCTCGTCATGGGGGGATTGTGATCCGATGTTTCCCGGCGAGTGCATTCGTGGGGGCAGACCCGGGGGAGGGAAAAATCATATCTCCTCTCCCGTGCCACTTCATCGTACCACAGGAAGAGGAGGGAAAAATCGGGGATGCACCGGATCATCACGGAGAAAATACCGGATATCGTTGAGGTTTGCAGGCGCCACCGGGTAAAAACCCTTGAACTCTTCGGATCCGCAGCCAGCGAGCGGTTCGACCCGGCAACGAGCGATCTTGATTTCGTCGTCGCCTTTGAGTCCATGCCTCCTTCGGACCATGCCGATGCCTATCTCGACCTCGCACAGGACCTCGAAGCGCTGTTCGCCCGTCCCGTCGATCTGGTGGAGATGGCGCCCATCAAGAACCCCTATTTCAGGAAAGCAGTCGAAGAATCCAGGGTCCCTGTGTATGCCGCGCCATGAGATCGGAAAGTACCTCTACGACGTGGTCGGGGGGGCATTGTCGAAAAGTACCTGCCGCCGCTCCGGCAGCAGGTGAAGAGGATGCTGGACGAGTGATCGTCTTCATTGCCTCCTCAATAGAAAAACGTCTGGAACTCCACCAACACCGCACTATCTGAAGAGGATCCGTTCTGAACATTCTTTTCGGTACCGTGGATGTGTGGGAAGATCGCCGTAAGAGGACGTTTCTCTTCGTCCCGGCTGCATCCTCATGCATTTAACGCACAGATCACGCATCATCACGGTGACCCTGTCGTCTCCCGGGCGGCCGGTCGCCCCATATCCGGCGGCACAGGTGAGATGCGTTTCCCGGAGTCCGGGTAGCACGCGCGGAAACATCCGTAATACTCAGGCTTCAGCGCCGTTCCGCTTTCAATCGTCGGCGCTTTTTTCAGTGCCGACCACCGATACCCTTTAGAGAAGAGAGGAGTACCATTTTCCTATGAAGCTTACAACCAGACCGATCGACATCGAGAACCGCGGCGTCCTTCTCCACGTCGGCGATGCACGGGAGATCAGCGTGCGGGACGGCGACCGCGTGGAGGTGAAGAACGATGTCACCGGCGAGTCGGTATCCGCCTTTGTCGATACCACCGCCTCCCTGATCCCGCAGGGCGTCATCGGCATCTACCGGCCGACACAGGTGCGCATCGACGTCCTTGAGGGCGCCGAGGTGGAGGTGCGGCCGGCCGACCGGCCGGCGACCCTCGATTATATCAGAAAGAAGATGGACGGCCAGCACCTGACCGGAGAAGAGACCCTCGCCATCATCAGGGACGTGGTGGCCGACGTGCTCTCGCCGAGCGAACTCACGGCATATATCGTCGCTACCTATACAAACCCCCTCGACATGGACGAGACCGAGCACCTGACGCGGGCGATGGTGGAGACCGGCGAGAAACTCCACTTTCCGTCGTATCCGATCGTGGACAAGCACTCCATCGGCGGGGTGCCCGGGAACAAGATCAGTCTCCTGGTCGTGCCGATCGTCGCCGCCGCCGGGCTCAAGATCCCGAAGACCAGTTCCCGTGCGATCACCGGGGCCGCCGGCACGGCCGACCTGATGGAGGTGCTCGCCCCGGTGGGGTTCACCGCCGCCGAGGTGCAGCAGATGACCGAGAAGGTCGGCGGGGTGATCGTCTGGGGCGGCGCGACGAACATCGCCCCTGCGGACGATCGTTTTATCGCCGTCGAGTACCCTTTCAAGATCGACGCCCGCGGCCAGATGCTCGCTTCGGTGATGGCGAAGAAGTTTGCCGTCGGGGCGAATCTTGTCGTCATCGATATCCCGGTCGGGGAGCACACGAAGGTGGCGACCGTGGACGAGGGGCGGCGTCTTGCCAGGGAGTTCATCGATCTCGGGGACCGTCTCGGGATGCGGGTGGAGTGCGCCCTCACCTACGGCGAGTCCCTGGTGGGGCATACCATCGGCCCGCGGCTCGAGGTGAAAGAGGCGCTTTCCGTTCTGGAGGGGGCGACCGAGCCACATTCGCTTATCCAGAAAAGTCTCTCCCTTGCCGGCATCCTCCTCGAGATGTCGGGCAAGGCGGCGCCCGGGCAGGGCGACGCCGTCGCCCGGGAGATCCTGGTCTCCGGCAGGGCCCTTGCGAAGATGAAGCAGATCATCGAGGTGCAGGGCGGCGACCCGGCGGTGACCTCTGCCGATATCGTTCCCGGGGAGTACCGGTTCGTCGTGAACGCCCCGGCGAACGGCTATGTGGTCGAGTTGAACAACAGGGCCCTGATCACCCTGGCCAGGGCGGCCGGGGCCCCGCAGGACCAGGGTGCCGGGGTGTACATCCATGCAAAGAAGGGGACAAGCGTGCGGACCGGCGAGCCGATCTTCACGGTCTATGCCGACCGGAAATGGCGTCTCCAGAGGGCGATTGAGGAGGGGCGGCGGCTCATGCCGGTGGTCGTGGAAGGGATGCTCATCGATCGGGTGCCCGGGCGGCACTGGGGTGTGTCCGGCAGTCCGGGGGACGGGGTGAGAAAATGAGTAAGTTGAGAGTGATAATTGGTTTAATCTGTATTGCTGCGCTCCTTTGCTGCAGCGTTCATGCCGTGAGAGTGGAGATCAGAGTGCTGGACGACGACGATCGTTCCGAGATCTACGGGGCATCTGTGTATGTCGACGGCGATTACGAGGGGAAGACTGATACCGACGGGGAATTGACCTTTTCGCATTCGTTCAATTCGGAGTATACTCTTGAGGTGACAAAGTCCGGATACGAGGACTGGGAAGACGATATCGATGAGGACGATACGTCGGTGACGGTCTATCTGAACCCTGAAGAGCTCTCTCTCGACGTCGTCGTCTATGACGCCGACACGGCGACGCCGATCGACAACGCCAAGGTGACGATCACCAGGGACTCGGACGACGATAAAGACTCTGACTGGACCGATAAGGACGGGACGGTCAGCTTCGATGTCGATGAAGACGAGGACTACACCATAAAAATCGTGGCCAGCGACTATGGGACGGTCAGCCGGGAGGTCGAGATGGATGACGACGACGAGACCCTGCAGGTCTGGCTGTACCCGGAGGACAGGTTTGCGTTCAAGATCGTGGATGCCGGGGATGGTACGCCCATCGAGGGTGCGACCGTCATCATCGACGATAAGGTGGAGGGCGTGACCGGGAGCGACGGCATCTTTGCGACCGTGCTTGATCCCGGGAAGTCGTACGATATCGAGGTGACGCATCCGTCGTACGGCGATTACAGCCGGGAGCTGTCGGTCGAAAAGGATGTGATCGCCACCGAGATCGCCCTTTCGAGGACCGTCGGTTCGGTGATCATATCGGTTCTCGACGAGAACGCGCATGCGGTTTCCGGGGCGGAGGTCACGTTCGACGGCTCGGTGAAGGGCGCGACCGACAGTAACGGCAGACTCATCCTGGGCCAGGTGAACGCGGGGAGCCATACGGTTGCGGTGAGCGCGGACGGGTACACGTCCTGGGAGGGGACCTGCACGTCCGACGACCAGGGCGCCGATCTCCAGGTCGAGCTGATATCCGGCTCGGTGTCGGTCCCGGTGCTGACCGAGGACGCAGATCATGCGGTGATCGGGGGCGTCGCGATCAGGGTGAACGGCACGTATCAGGGTGTCACCGCCGCGGACGGGCTCTTCTCTCTCAGCCTGACGCCGGGCACCTATAATATCTCCGGGTCGCGCGAGGGATACCGGACGGCATATGCGAACGTGACGGTGACGGCCGGTTCGTCAGGTGAATCGGCGGTCCTCACGCTCGCATCGGAGGGGCTGCCGCTCGCCGCTGTCGGGGTTGTCGCGGTCGTTCTGGTCCTTGTGGTCGTGGTCGGTGTGATCGTGGCGAGAAGGAGGCGGAGTTCGTCGCGCCGCAGCCGCAGGCCCGGGCGACGCGGTGGGTTCTAAACTTTTTGATCTTTTTTTCGATGTTTTGATCTTGCGTCCGGGATTTTGATGTTGGTCCATGCGGCAGGAGATGCAAAAAACGGTTCTCGATGATTCATGATGTATGCCGGGACCGGTGTTCGTTTTTGCACGATTTTACTTTTTTCATATCTGTTTGATGATCTGCATTGCCTTTGTCCTGAGTGAAGATCGGAATGCTTATATCTTCAGGTATATTTTATTAAATCAGGGTGGCGAAAATATGCGGATATGTCACGATGGCATCGTGCTGCTCGGTCTCCTGCTGCTCTGCTCGGCGTCGGTCGCCGCGGATACGCAGATCAGTCTTCATACCGATCAGGACTGGCTGGTCGCCGGCAGCGGCGGCACCGCGACGGTGACGGCGACGGTGACCAATGCGACGACGGGATCGCCTCTTTCCGGGGAGACCATTCTATTTAACGCGACGTTCGGCACGGTCTCGCCGTCCGCCGTGACCGATGAGAACGGTATCGCGCGGGCGACCTTTACGGTCGGGACGAAGAGCGGGACGGCGGCGATCACGGCGAGGGCGCCGGACGGCGCGACGGCCACGGCGCTGCAGCAGATCGATCACGGGACGCCGTATACACTTGCGTTCCGGGACTACGAGAGCGAGGCGACGGTGGGGTCGGAGATGCCGATCGTTCTTGCGATGGAAGATCGGTTCGGGAATCGCATCGACAACCGGAGGGAAACCGAGAGCGTTGCGTTCTCTGTGGGTTCTCCCGACGGCTCGGCCGTCTTCGTCGGCAGCGGCAGCGATACGGTCGTCAGTCCGGTGGACGGGAACGGGAACGTGACGGCGACCCTCAGGCTCGGCCGGACGGCCGGGGAGAATGTCGTGTACGTGAACCTGCCTGCCCCGGTCGCCGACGCGTACTTCACGTTCTACGGCATCAGCGATGCTCCTCCGGTCTCGATCACTCCTGAAGTCTCACCTGACAATGGCGATCCTCCCTGGGTCTATGCCGACGGAAAACACGCGTTCACCATCATCTGCACCCTGAAGGACGCTCTCGGCAACCCGTCGATCAACCGGTCGGTGCTCTTCACGGCCCTTCCCGGCGAAGAAACGACGCTCCGCTCCAATGCAGACGGCCAGATCCTGTTCACCTACGGGCCGAAGGATTCCACCGGGAAGGTGACGATCACGGCGACCTCGGCGGACAACGCGTCGGTGACCTGTTCTCAGACCGTCGAGTTCGCGAGCACCGCGCCGGTGGACATGCTTCTCTCCGCGTCCCCGCAGACGATGCCGAGCCTGGACGTGAGTTCTGGCCAGACCGCCGAGATCAGGGCGAAGGTCATGGACGTGAAGGGCAACCCTGTCGAGGGCCAGACGGTGACCTTTTCGCTCTCCGATATTTCAACAACGGGCTCTGATCCGTCTCTCGAAAGCACGTCCAGCGTCACCGATGAAGACGGCTACGCCGTCGTCAGGTTCACGCCCGGCTCCTTCCCTCTCTCTTATCAGAACGGCATCGGGACCTGCAACGTCACCGCCGTCTGGACGTCGGTGACCCGTACGCTCCCGCTCACCTGGATGAACTGTCCCTACCTCTCGGTCGCCACCTCGGTCGACCCGGAGACGGTCGGGGTGAACGAAACGGTGAACGTCACCATCACCCTCACGGGTGACGGCTATAAACTCCAGCCGACGCCGATCGACGTGGTGCTGGTCATGGACACATCCGGGAGCATGGCCTGGGATGACTCGGGACATAATCCATCACGATACGAAACATCGAGACTGGAAGAGGCACAGGCAGCCGCGAAAGATTTCGTCGGCCAGATGAATTTCCAGAATGATCGTGTCGGGCTGGTGGAGTTCGCCAGCGATGCGGATGTTGTCCAGGATCTGACAGATGATCAGAACGCCGTCGATACTAAAATCGACCGGTTCCGCGCTGATGGTGCGACCAACATGAGAGAAGCCCTCTATCTTGCGATCAAGGAGTTGAAAACAGACGGGCGGTCGGACGCCGTCAAGGCCGTCGTCCTGATGTCGGATGGGGAGTGGAACTATGACGGCAGTCCTCTTGGCCACGGTACTGGCTACCCTGATAGTTCCTCGTGGGTCTACACCTTCAGCGGCAATAGTCTTGAGCCAGACCACTACTGTTATTATGACGGTCTCGGAGGAACTCTTCTGACCGGACAGAAGTATGTATCTTCATGGTGGTCTGGTGGTTATTATCGTGATTATGAATATTGCACTGATGGTGAGTCCACCAACCAGAACATGTCCATCTATGCCAACAACAACCATGTGCGGCTGTACACGATTGGTTTCGCCTCGGACCTCAGCGCCGTGGAGCCATATCTGACGCGCCTTTCCGGGGCCGCCAACGGGAGTTATACCTGGGCCGGAAATGAAGAAGAGTTAAAAGAGGTCTACACCACCATCGCCGGCGAGCTGAAGACCGAGGCCGGCGTGAACACCGCAATGGACATCTCCTTTCAGAACGTCGAAGTGAACGGGACCCCGGTCCTGGACGGAAGAGAAGTCTTCACCTACCTGCACATCCCGGATGTCTCGACGAACATTGAGAGCTGGATCGACAACGAAACCGGTTATTACGAGATCGTCCCCCTCCACACCGAGGACCAGACGGCCGACTGGGCTGACGACCTCAACCTTCACTTCGACATCGGCACCGTCCATATCAACCAGACCTGGACGGCCACCTACACCCTCAAAGTCCTCGCGCCGGGAAACATCAAAATTTTCGGCCATGGCTCGACGATCTCCTTCAACAACGGCACCGAGACCCTCGCCCTCCCCGACACCTTCGTCACCGGCGTCCCCGACCTCAACAACACCGGCCTGAACACTGCGGCCCTCGATGTCAGCAACCTTCGCCGCAACGGCTCCGGCCAGATCACCGACTTCCTGCCGCTCACCTGGATGCTGAACTATACCGGAAATAAGACCGTGACCCAGCGCCTCTTCTATTCCAGCGACGAAAAACACACCTGGACAGAGTTTGCCGCCCTGACGTCACGCAGCCCTGTCAACGGCACGCAGAACGCGAGCCTCGACGTCAGGGAGATGCCTGCCGGCCACTACTGGATCCGGGTCAGGGCCACGGCCCCTGATGCCCCGCCCGCAGAAGATCAGACCCCTTACTATTTCGCCGTCGGCGGTACCGGTACGGCGAAGATCAAACTGGAATAAACCCCTTTTTTCAGCACAAAACGGACCCAGCGGGAATCGAACCCGCGTCCCCGGGTTCGAAGCCCGGGAGGATATCCTCTACCCCATGGGTCCGATGGCATCGGAGTACAGCCGGGCATCGTTTCCCGGCCGCACGTCGTTCCGTCAGAAAGGATGAATGAATCGTACCGTATAATCTATCATGTCGCAAGTTATTAAGCATTTTCCGGCACCATCAGGTACTGATATGATCCTTTCCTCCGCCGAGATCAGATCCCGTCTGGCAGCGCCCGCAGACCGGGACCGGCTGGTCATCGCGCCCTTCGCCGGGTCCTCCCTCCAGCCCGCCTCCTACGATCTCCGGGCAGAACGCGGCGTCTCCCTCCCGCCCGGACAGTGCACCCTCGTCTCGAGCCTCGAACGCGTCGAAATCCCCGCCGGCCTCGCCGCCACGCTCAGGTGCCGCTCCTCCTATGCGCGCCGCGGCCTCCTCCTCGGCGGCGGCTTCGTCGATCCCGGATTCAGGGGTCAGCTCACCCTCTGCCTGGTCAACATGGGGGCGGACGCGATCGCCCTGGCGCAGGGCGACCGGGTGGTCCAGCTGATCCTCCACGAAGTCTCGGGAAGTGCGCCCGCCTACAACGGGCGGTACCAGGACAGCAACGGCGTGGTGACGGCGCGATGAGCCAGATCCGGACCGAACGAAGACTGATCGAGATCCTGCGCATCCTCCAGGACCACCCCGGCCCGGTCGGGGCGAAGCGCCTCTCCGAACTGATGGCAGAACGCGGCTTCGTCCTCACCGACCGCGCCGTCCAGTATTATCTCAGATCCCTCGACGAAATGGGCTTCACCCGCAAAATCGGAAACAAGGGGCGCGTCCTCACCCCGCGCGGCACCCGCGAGATCGAGAGCGCCCTCGTCGGCGAACGGATCGGCTTCATCATCTCCAAACTCGAACGGCTCGCCGTCAGAACCACCTTCGACCCGGCGACCGGCACCGGCGACGTGGCCTACAACCTCTCCTACGCCCCCCTCGACGAAATCGACCGGGTAAAAAAAGCCTTCGACGACGTCATCGCCGCCGAATGCGGTTTTTTCAACGGCTACCGCATCGTCGACGACGACCCCAGGATCCCCCCCGGCCATGCAGGCTTCATCACCATCTGCTCGGTCACCATGGACGGCGTCATGCAGAGGCAGGGCATCCCGGTGGAAATGAAATACGGCGGCCGCCTCGCCGTGGAAAGAGACGGGGCATCCAGTTTCCTGGACCTCGTCGCCTACCGGGGATCGAGCATCGACCCGCTCCAGCTCTTCATCTCGGCCGGCCTCACCTCGATCCAGACATATGTCGCCGGCGGCGCCGGCACGGTGCTTGCAAACGTCCGGCGGGTCCCTCTCCCTGCACGAGAACAGGTCTTCGAAATCGCCGCGGCCATGCAGGCATCCGGATTCAGGTTCCCGCTCACGGCCGGAGAAAAGGTCTGCAACCTTGCAAAAGAGCCGTACAGACTATCGATCGTCTCGTTCTCCGGCATGAACCTGATCGGCCATGCCGTCGAACAGGGCTGTCGGATCAAAACGGAAATCGGTGCGGGAAACATCCCCTTCTCGCGCGTCCTCTCTACCTGATCCAGTCGATCGTATCGTCTTCTCCTCCTTCTTTCTTATGATGGCTCTTTTCAGACGAAAGAACTCTCTTCCCCGGCTCCACCTCCTTCGGTTTCTGTTTCGGGGCGATCTTCGCACTCGCCTTCATGAGATCGTCGTTCGGCAGCGCCCCGCCGGTCGAAAGAGAAACGGATTTCCCTTCGAAGAGATCATCTTTCGCTTTTTTTATCGCAGACTTCAGGCTGACGCTCTGTCCTGAAAACGCGCCGTCCTTCGCCGCCGGCAGGGTATCGACTTTTACGCCGGCAAGTTCGACCTCTTTCGGCCGCATCGCCGCGATCCCTGACCTGCCGCGGCCTGAAGATGCCTCTTTCGGGGCCTGCGGCATCGCCACGTTCGTCATTCTGGTGATATCCCTGGGCGCCTGTCTCTTCCCGGTCGGAAGAACGACGGCGTCGCTCTCCTCGGCCTTCCTCTTCAACTTGTCGCTGGAGAGGTGAAGGCGGAGGACATCGCTCTCCTCTCCCTGGTTTTTCTTCACCGGCTTTTTCTCATCGGCCGCAATCCTGATCATCTCGTCACGTTCCTCTGTCATATCTTCAACACGCTCCTGTGGCAGGGCGAGAGGATCGTCTCCCTCTTCAGGCATCTCCCCGCCCGCCTCTTCTGAGGCAGCTTTGTAACGCTCTTCTTCGAGCTCCAGCAGATACTGCTCCCGCAGGATCTTCAACTCCTCGATCCGCGGCACGTTCTGCACCCCCGAGAGCACGATGATAATCCCCACGAAATCGGTGTTCTTCACCGGGTAATCCCCCGACCTCACCTCGAGTCCCGCGATGCTCCGGTCGATCCACTTCCTCACCGTCGCAAAACCCTTCATCGAGAGCTCCGGGTCAGGGCCGGCGACGAGCACCAGCGCCTTCTGGGCGCTCGTCATGTCGCACGGGACCGAAATCTCCTGGTACACCGCCCTTTTTGCCAGCGACACGATCCTTGCCGCCCGCGTCTGGGAACCTTCCATATAGTTCCTGGCAGAACTCCGTCGTTTCAGGAAATCGAACGTGCCCTTTGGGAGGCGGTCCACCGCATACCCGACCGCCACCGTCCCCATGCCCGAGAGCGTGTTGAGCACCTCCCCGGCATCCAGAACCAGTTCGCCCACCTCGAGGCCGTTCTCGCTGAACTCTCCCGCGCGGAGGAGAAGACCGATGCGCCTGGCAATCTGTTCGTTCAGCAGAGAGTTCACCAGTTTCGGGTTTCTGGCGTAGGTCCGGTTCCGTCCCCCCCGGTGGCCTGTCACCGGCCCGGCCTCTTCGCCGGCCCTGACCTTCCTGTACCAGGTCTCGTTGTCGAAGACGATCGTGGCGTCGACAAGGGCATCGACCATCTCGAGATCGTCTGCAGCCTTTGCCGACCGTTTCGTCCCCTCTCCCCGACAGGGCAGAGTAACAACCGCAAAAACGGGCTCGATGAACGTCTCCCGCAGATCCGGGACGATCTGCTCCATCGTCTCGACCATGGTGCCGCCGAGGCCGGCGCAGATCAGGATCGCATCCATCTGCACGGTATCCATCCGCTGGACCCTGGTCATCACCTCCTCGATATCGATGGTGGTCTTCACGTCGAAGGGATGCGAAGGATCGATCGGCGGGAAAAACAGTTTGGACTCTTTCGGGAGGTGTTCGAGTTGTGTCAGGGTGTTCGCGTCGAGATCGATGGCAAGGGCGTTCATCGAGAGCACGTTGCTCCGCCGGTCGTGATCATAGAGCCGGTCCACTATCCTGCTCCCGGCGCCGCCCAGTCCGATTGTCAGAACCCGCATGAACCCCTCGCCCCGCCCCCTCTGCAGTGCCGTTGTTCCCGGCCGCAAACGGGCGTTTATTCTTTCTGGATGGTTGTGCCGGGGATCATAAATACTTCTCGCCGGATACGTCCGGTCGTTTCTGTCTCTTTCCGGTCTTTCGGGTTTCAACTAACTCCGCAAGGAGTCCCCGGTCTTCAGGCCGGGGAGGGATTGCGGTTCACACACATAACATTAAATATTTTTGAGTGAAATAAGGATAT
>JASGMW010000066.1 GCA_030156225.1 Methanofollis sp. | reverse complement strand
CCAGAAAAGGGACAGCCGCGCGGCACGTCGAATATTCAAGCCACGTGATGCAAAAAGGGCCTTTCGCAGGACTGAGGCTTGACCGCTTCAGAGAAGTATAAGATCGACGCGGCGAAAAAATACGAAAAAACGACTCTGTTGAATCTCTTTTCAGTGGTGCCGGTGAAGGGTGGACGCCAACCCCTCTCTTCTCCGGGCCAATCCGCAAACGACCGGGCAATTGAGCCACGGCAGGAGGTATGGAAAAAGCAGCGAACCTGCCCTCACCCGGACCGGAGAACGATCCCACGACTGGCGTACAGAGATTTCAACAGAGCCTTTTTTCAGCCTTCGTCGGCGATACGGTCGTAATCGGCCACTGCCTGCTGATAGGCCTGCCACTCCAGATCGGCCTCATCAATGGACGCCTGCGCCCCGTCGTAGTCGTACCTGAAATAGGCGTCCGAGGCGGCGGCCCATGAGGAGAAGGCGTCGTGCAGGCTGTCGAGCGCGTCGAGATAGGCGCCCTGTGCGGCGGCGACGGAGAGCGGGGCGTCCACGCCGGCGACCTCGTTCCGGTGCACCGCCGTCAGGACCGCACCCTGATCGGCGAGTGCCCTGAGCCTGAGCATGTAGGCATCGCACGCGGCCGTCGAGGGGCGATCGGCCAGGGAAGTCAGGAGGTCGGAGATGTCCGCGTTCAGCGGGAGCAGATCGGCCTGAGAGCCGGCGATCGCCTCGTTCAGCGAAGCGGTCCGCGCCGCCCGGTCCATCTCCTTGTACAGGTTCCACCCGGCAAAAAGCAGCAGGGCGACAAGGATGACGATCCCGATCCCCACGAGAACGTTTCTGGAGACCTTGAACTTCCGCGGCAGAGCGATCTTCATGCGGGCCACACCTCAAAGGACGTCCCGGGCAGGGAGAGCACCGGGTAGATGGTATGATACCGGGGCCTGACGACATAACGCAGGGGTATGATTTCGGGCTTCTCCGTCCGGACGCTGGCGATCTTGACGTCAGCGGTGTCGCCGATCGACCACGGTCTTCCCCAGCGCTCCGGGACCACGATGGTGTCGTCGGATTCCAGTTCGACGATCCTGAGAATCTCGATGTAGTTCGTCGTCTCGACGTAGTAATACTGTTTCCCCTCATAGTCATAGTATTTCGGCGGGTAGTCGGCATAGAAAGACGTGAACTTCGTCATCTCCATTCCGAGCGCCATATGGTCGGAGAAGCGGAGGAGGACGACGTCGTATCCCATCAGATCGAGCATGGCGGCGGCGAGGATCGAGGTGTCCTCGCAGTCGCCCTTCCCGTCGATGAGAGTCTCCACAGGATACTTTGGGTACTCGCCGTTGTTGTATTGGGGGGGAAGGACGCCCTCGTAATAACTCGCGGCGCTGTTGTCTGAGGCGTAGGGAAGTTGCTGGACGAAGAAGATGACGTCCATCACCCGGTAGTAGTCGTCGTCCGGCGTGCCGGCGTGATCGGACGTGACGGCTTTGATGAGTGTTTCCAGGTACGGCCGGTCCTCTTCTGAGAGGGCATACCGCCCCCACGCCGAGGCGTACGGGATCCTGGACATGTTGCGATAGTATGCGAAGAGGTTTTCAGGGATGGAGACGGTCATGGTGTGGACCCCGCCGTCGATGCCGGTCCACCGGTAGTCTCTCTCGATCATTGTTGCGTCTTCCGATGCGGCAGGGGGCGTCGGTGTTGCTTCCGGCTGCCAGGGGGCAGCCGGGGAGAGTGTGCCCGATCCGTTGTCTGCCGATCCTCCGGTAAGGGCTGGTTTTATCACCAGGGCCAGAACGAGAACAATCACAATCGCCGCACCAATCGAGATGAGGTCCTGCCGCTCCATTATATCTCCGGACCGGGTCTTTTCGAACGGATCCGATCGTACAGGTACTGCTCGGACGTGCCTGATAACCATACCGATAAATGCCCGGGGTGCAAGAGTACGGTCCACCAGACGGTGAAATCTCGGCGTTGTCGGCATGGATGCAGAGGGGCTCCTGCCGCGGGGGTGATAAACCATGATCACGACGTGGAAGACAATCCTGATCTCTCGGGAACAAGCGAAGAGTGCGGAAATGGCGATCGACGAGGACAATCTCGCGGGAGGTGCCCGATGACCGAACAGACGACCTGCACCTGCGGGTGCGGCGAAGGGAGGAGGCGATTCGTCTTCCCGTGTGCAGGCGCCTCGAACGTCGGGCAGCTCACGAACATCGCCGCCCTCGAACTCGATGACGAAGGCTACGGAACGTTCGCCTGCACGGCCCAGCTCGCCACCGGCGCTGCCGGCCTGAAACAGCGACGCGCGGAGGCGGACGAGATCGTTGTGCTGGACGGCTGCCAGAACATCTGCGCCGCAACGATCGCCCGGACGCAGGGGATCGAGCCCGACCAGGCGGTCGTCGTCACCGAACCCGGGATCGAAAAGTCCCGCGATTTCGAGATCTCAGACGAAGAGATCGAGACGGTGATCGGCGCCGTCCGGGAAGGGCCGGGCAGAGACGGGACGTGCAGGGAAAAAAGAGACCCCGATGCGCACTCCCCGGGCTGCACCTGCGGGTGCGGCAGGAAGTGATCCGGGTGGCCGGGCACGTGCTGGTGACCTGTTCGGGCGTCTCGAACACCGGGAGACTGACAGCACAGGCGTCAGCCGCCTTCATGCAGCGCCGCCCATCAGCGCTTGAAGCCTGTATCGGCGCACGGGATCTGGAGAAGAAGAAAATCTGCGGCGACTGCACGGTCGTCGTTCTCGATGGCTGCACCGACGGCTGCGGACGAAAAAAATGCGAAAGCCTCGGGATCTCGCCCGACGTTCACATCATCGCAACCGAACTCGGCATCCGGAAGAACGGCATGGCAGAGGTGCGGTTCGACGAGATCGAGACGGTCGTTTCAGCCCTGAAAAACGTGGTCTGATGGACCGGGCGCCTGCAGGGCACGTGTACGAGTTTTACGTTCAAAAGGAGAAGACGAACACATGGAACGGAAGGTACTCTTCATCTGCACGCACAATGCCGCACGGTCCCGGATGGCCGAGGGGTACCTGCCGGCATCTCGCCCGAAACACTCGACCCCGGAGCGGTCCGGGTCATGGACATGATCGGCGGATTCCACCTCCTTGACGCACCGGCCGAAAGGGTCGAGGCGACTCGCCGGTACTTCGCCGGCCTCAGACTCTCTTTTGCCGGGCGCTCCTGACGATCGCCATCAGTTCCCAGGCGAGGGCCTCGGCCTTTCTCTCGTTCGACATCAGGGTGTCGAGGCGGAGACTGCCCGGCACCTCGCAGGCGTCCCGCACGTCCTGCACGAAGACGTCGACAAAGTCCCGGTACAGCGCATAGGTCCCGGCGGACGAGGGTTCCATGCCCCGGGCCTCCATCAGGGCGGCCGCCGGGCCGGAGACGGGCCTGTCGCCGATGAACGGCGAGACCGCGATGACGAACTGCTCTTCCAGCGCCTCCCGCACGCCCTCGCACTCCAGGATCGGCGAGATGCTCGTCACCGGGTTGGACGGCCCGACGATGACGGCGTCCGCCTCTTTGATCGCCGCGATCGCCGCGGGCGTCGCCCGCGGGTGCTCCTCGCCCAGCCTGACGACGCCGTCGATGTCCACCTCGCCCCGGTAGCGCACCCAGTACTCCTGAAAATGCATCGGCCCGCTGTCGGTCTCCACATAGGTCGTCACCTCGGCGTCGGTCATGGGCAGCACCCGCGCTTCCACGCCGAGCGTCTTCGCCAGGGCCGCCGTCGCTTCCGTGAGGGTGGCGCCGTTCCAGAGCATCCGCGCCCGCGCGATGTTGACGGCCCGGTCCTTGTCCCCGAGGGCGACGAACTCTCCCCCATCGAACTGGTCGAGAAACCGGTGGGTCGCAAAGGTGTCGCCCCTGATCCCCCACCAGGTCTCGGTGTTGAGCAGGCCCGCGAAGAGATAGAGCACCGTGTCGATGTCAGGGGACATATAGTTGCCCGAGATCCACATGTCTTCCGCTGTATTGACGACGACGGCGATCTGGTCGTCGTTTATCAGGTTGCGCATCCCCCGCAGGAGCTTCGGAGTGCCGGTCCCGCCGGAAAGGAAAGATATCATGAAAGAATAGTTTAATTGTCCATACATGAAGAATTTTAACTGAAAGTCCGATGAAAATCATCAAGGACCCGGTGCATGGCGATGTGGAGGTGGGGGAGGCGGCGCTCACTCTCCTGGACTCCCCGCTCCTCCAGCGCCTCCGTCATGTCAGGCAGCTCGGTTTCGCCAGCCTCGTCTATCCCGGCGCGAACCATACCCGTTTCGAGCATTGCCTCGGGACGATGCATCTCGCCTCCCTTCTCTGCCGCCACCTCGGCCTCCCCCGCCCCGACGCCGACCTCATCACCGTGTCGGCTCTCCTCCACGACGTCGGCCACGGCCCCTTCTCCCACGCCTCCGAGACCTTCATGGTCGAGATGATGGACCGGAGCCATCAGGACGTCGGGCCCCTTCTCAGGGAGGAGCCGACGGCCGGGCTGATCGCACGCTGCGGCCTCGACCTGGAGGAGGTCGCCGCGGTCATCGACGGCAGCCACCGGTACGCAGGGATCATCCACGGCGACCTGGACGTGGACCGGATGGACTACCTTCTCAGGGACGCCCATTACACCGGCGTCCCGTACGGCATCGTGGACGCCGCGCGGCTGATCAGGTCCATCGTTCCGACCGAAAACGGGATCGCCCTGGACCAGGGCGGGATCAACGCCGCCGAGTCCCTCCTCATCGCCCGGACCCTCATGCGGCCGGTGGTCTATTACCACCACGTCTCGCGGATCGCAACCTCCATGTTCCACCTCGCCCTCCTCTCTCATATCGAGGGGAGCGAGGACGCCGTCGAAGACCTGATGCTGATGGACGACGACGCCCTCTTCACCCGCCTCCTCTCCTCACCGGACCGGACCGCCCGCATGCTCGGCAGGCGGCTGTACGGGCGGGAACTCTACAAGCGGGCCGTGTACGTGGGGAGGAGCCAGGTGAACGCCGCCGCGGTCCAGGGCCGGACCACCGTCGCCGAAAGCAGGCGGATCGCGGCGGCGATCGCCGGGGAGGCCGGTGTGGACGAGGAGACGGTGCTCGTCGACATCCCGCCCTTCCCGAGCGAGATGTCGATGGAGGTGCGGGTGCGCGGCCGGGACGGCCTCGTCGGACTCGAAGAGGTCTCGCCTCTCCTTGCGACCCTGAACGAGACGCGGCGGGAGCAGTGGCGTCTCGGCGTCTACACCCTGACAGGCCAGCGGGACGAGGTCGAACGGGCGGCGGTGGACGTGCTCCACATCAAAAAACCGACGCGGCAATACAGGCTGCCGATCTGAGGAAGATCATGGGAAAAGAATTTGTCATCGGGGTGACGGGCGCAAGCGGGATCGTCTACGCCCGCCGTCTCGTCGAGGTGCTGAGCGCGCAGGCGCGGGTGCACCTCGTCGTCTCCGAGATCGCACGGGAGATCGCCGCCTTCGAAGGGGTGAGCCTTGCGGGCTTTCCTGTAATCGAGGAGGACAACCGCAACCTCGCCGCGGAGATTTCAAGCGGATCGTTCAGGTACGACGGGATGGCCGTCGTCCCGTGCTCGATGAAGAGCCTCGCCTCGATCTCGACAGGGCTCTCCGACACCCTCATCGCGCGGGCGGCCGATGTCTGCCTCAAGGAACGGCGGCGATGCATCCTGGTGCTGCGGGAGATGCCCCTCTCGCGGGTGCACCTGCGCAACATGCTCGCCGCCGACGAGGCCGGGGCGACGGTGATGGTGGCGAGCCCGCCCTTCTACGGGCGGCCGCAGACGGTCGACGACCTGGTGGACATGGTCGTCGCCCGGATCCTCGACCACCTGGGGGTCGAACACGATATCGGAAAACGATGGAGCGGATATCATGACGATGAGAAGGTTCATTGAAGAGATGCGAGAGCAGGGACTGGTCGACGAGATCGACGAACCGGTCTCCACACGCTTTGAAGCGGCACAGATGGCAGCCAGAACAGATCGGATTCTCTTCTTCCGCGACTGCGGGGGACAGGAGGTCGTGATGAACCTCACCGCGAGCAGGGCCAACCTTGCGGCGGCCCTCGGCGCCGGCGAGACTGACCTGATCAAACGGCTCGCCGGCGCCTCGTACGACGGGCGGCTGAAGACGATGGGCAGACTCGATATGCGCCCGGTCGACCTCTCGGAGATCCCGGTGATGACCTTCTTCCCGAAGGACGGCGGCCCGTACATCACGGCCGGGATCGTCTTTTCCTGCTCGGGCGAGGTGGAAAACGCCTCCATCCACCGGATGATGGTGATCGGAAAGGACCGGGTCGCCGCCCGCCTCGTCGAGGGACGGCACACCGACGTGATGCATCGCGAGGCCCTTGCCCGCGGGGAACGGCTTCCGGTGGCCGTCGTCATCGGGACGCACCCGGCCGTCACCTTCGCCTCGTGCACCCGCGTCCCCGAGGGAAAAGAACTCACGTTCGCCGCGGAACTGATGGGCGGCGAACTCCAGGTATGGGAATGCGGAAACGGCGTCCTCGTTCCCGACGCCGAGATCGTACTTGAAGGGTATATCGGCACCGAACGGGCCGAGGAAGGGCCGTTCGTCGATATCACCGGCACCTATGACTTTGAACGGGTCCAGCCGGTGATCGAGTTCACCGGCATGCACATCGATCCCGGCGCGATCTACCACTCCATCCTCCCGGGCGGAAACGAGCACAAGCTGCTGATGGGCGTGCCGTACGAGCCGCGGATCTATACGGCGGTCGCCGGGGTGACGAGCGTCCGAAACGTGGTGCTGACGACCGGGGGCTGCGGCTACCTCCACGCCGTCGTCCAGATCAGGAAGAACACGCAGGGCGACGGGAAAAACGCGATCATGGCGGCGTTCGCAGCCCACACCTCCCTCAAGCACGTCGTCGTCGTCGACGAGGACATCGACCCCTTCGATATGGAGGACGTGGAGTACGCGATCGCCACCCGGGTCAGGGGCGACCGCGACCTGATGGTGATCACCGGCGTGCGCGGCTCGTCTCTCGACCCCTCCCGCAAGGGGGACGGGACGAACGTGAAGATCGGGGTCGACGCCACGATGGTGCTCGGCGAGGAGGAGAAGTTCGTGCGGGCCAGGTGGGACACCTGATGTTTCTGGAGCCTGAAGAAGAGCGGGTGCTGAACGGCGAGTTCGGGGAGACCCGTCAGCAGATGATGGAACTGCTCGTCGGCCTGGGCAGGGTCTTCGGGGCCGAGCGGCTGGTGGAGATCGCGAGCGCCCAGGTGAGCGGCGCCTCGTACAAGACCATCGGGCAGTGGGGTCTCGAATGGCTGGAAGGACTGGATGCCAGGGTGGCCGTGCCGACCATGCTCAACCCGATCGGCATGGACCGCGACCGCTGGCGCGAGATGGGCGTGCCCGAGGACTTCGCCGTAAAGCAGGAGGAGGTGATCGCCGCCTATGCGAACCTCGGGGTCAGGCTCGAATGCACCTGCACCCCCTATTACCTCTCGATCACGCAGTACGGCGAGCACCTTGCATGGGCCGAGTCCTCGGCGGTCGTCTACGCGAACTCGGTCATCGGGGCGAGGACGAACAGGGAAGGAGGGCCGGGTGCTTTAGCGGCGGCGATCATCGGCAGGACGCCGTACTACGGGCTGCACATCTTCGCCAACCGCCGGCCCTCGATCGCGATCGCGATCGACGAGCCAGCAGCCGTCAGGGACGCCGCCGACTACGGAGCGCTCGGCTATGTCGCCGGGAAACTCGTCGGCAATCGCATCCCCATCTTCTCCGGGATCAGGCCGAACCGCGACCAGCTCAAGGCCCTCGGGGCGGCGATGGCGGCGACGGGTGCGGTCGCCCTCTTTCACGTGGACGGGATCACGCCGGAAGCCCGCCTCCCGACGTTCCGGTGCGACGGTTTAGAGACGGTCGAGATCACGATGGCCGGGGTCAGGGAGGTCTTCTCGTCGATCGAGGTCGATGCGATCGCGGTCGGGTGCCCCCACCTCTCGCCGGCCGAGATGGAGACGCTTGCGGCCCTTCTCCAGGGCAAAAAAGTGAAAAAACCCTTTTTCGTCTTCGCCGCAGGCAGGGTGATCGCGGAGAGCCGCGACGCCGTCGAGCGGATCGAACGGAGCGGGGCGCGGGTGTACGCCGACACCTGCGTCGTGGTCTCGCCGGCTCTCGACCGCTTCGACGCGATCATGGTGAACTCGGGCAAGGCCCTCGCCTACGTGCCCACGATGTGCGGCGCCGTGGCGCGGATCGGGACCGTCGAGGAGTGCGTGGCCGTCGCCACGATGTGAGGGAGAGATGGCAGCCGCACCCTTCGAGCGCCTCCCCGGCGCAGACGTCACGGAGCGTTTCGCGTCTCTCGGCATACGTGCAGGGGAGGAGGCCGACCTCCTCGCCCTCCGCACGATCGCCCTGGACCACGACGTCGAGGTCTGGGTCTACTTCGACGAGGAGGTGGCCCGCGCCTCCACCGTCGAGGACGACCTCGCCGCCTTCGAGATGGTCCCCGAACCCGACCGCCCCTTCATGGAGATCCGCCGCTTCTTCGCGTTCATGGAGAGCATCGAACCGGGCTTCGCAGCGGCGATGGAGACGAAACCGGTCGTCGCAAAGGTCGTCGCTGTCGGGGACCGCGAGGCCTTCTGCGCCTGCGTCCTGGTGCCGCGGCCGTACGTGAAGGTGCTCCTGGGGTGACAGCGGAAGAACGAGAAGAGTGAGAAGAGTGCTGCGGCCCTATCGTCCGCGTGCGATCAGGTCCATGAGATACCCGAGCAGACCCAGGATCCCGGCCCCGAACAGAGGGAGAAAAACCCAGCCGTACCGACCGACACAGGCGATCAGGGGGTAACATCCCCAGAACCCTATCATATAGGGAAGAGAAGAAGGGGGGAAAGACAACAGGAGCATTGCCCCGATTATTCCCCACATAAGGCCGATGAGGGCCCCGATCTCCCAGAACTTCAGTCTCATTCAGGGTGCTCCCGCGCCTCGACGACGACATGAACCGCATTCCCGGAATTCTCCTCGGTGCCGGAAAAAATCCAGACAGGCGTGTACTCTTTCTGCGAAGATGAGATGTCCTCTGCATAGTACCCGAGTGCGATCCCGGTGATCTTCGTATATCCGAGAGGGGACTGCGGTCTATCAATGACATTGCCTGCCCGGACGGCATTGACCGCCTCACTCACCGGAGTGATCCTGACGTCACGGGCATAGGTGAGGTTTCGCCACATCTTCGAGACTTCAAGAACCTCACCATCTTCCCCGAGAGAGACGATAATTTCGGCACCAGGACCGACAACCGGCATGCCGTCGACCTGCTGCGTGTAGATGACCTGAGTCCACTGAGGGTACACGGCTTCGACACTGCCGCTCGTTGTGTTCACCTCCCTGAGAGAGATCACTTCCACATTTTTCAGGACCGCGTCTTTGGGGAGGCCCCCGTAGGGTGCAAGAGCATCTTCGGCCAGCATCGGCGCTTCCTCCTGAGAAGGTACATTTTCCCGCACATTCATGATCTCGGGCGTCCCTTTGAAGAACGTATCGGTCCCTGTCACCGTGTACACCGGTGCAGTTTGAGGAGTATCTGGAACTGGCGCTTCCAGAACAAATGTTCCAACAGGAGACTGCATAACAGGAGACTGAACACCATACTCAACCCCTCGCTGGTCGAGCAGAACGACCCCAACACCGCAGAGCAGACAGGTGATCAAAACGATACTTGTGACTTTTTTATCCATTTTTTCACCATCCGTCATATCTTTCAGCACTGCCAGGTTGAAACAAAAACTCTATCATCATCAGGAGATTCATCCGGTGCAACGTAGCCCTGCCCCAGAAGATGGTCATAGTCCAGTTGATCTTTCGTATCAAAGACCACTGCTCCAATACAATTTGACTCGTACGTGTCCTGTGTCGCACATTTCCACGCATAAGCCATTGTATAATCATAATCAATTGTGTTCCGGAAGAATCGGTCTGGCAGGTCCGTACTTACACCTTTTTGGGAGGCAAAACTCAGAATACCATGAGACGATTTGAGCGCCCCTCCCCACTGCTCATCTTCTAGGAGATGGCAGACATCAATGATAGCCCATTTGTTGTTATTGTCCCATTTTTTGTAGACCTCTTCACGGAAAACCGCATCAGGGTTCGAAAGTTGCCAGTCAGATAACTGGATCGCAGTGCCGAGACCCAGATAGTTGACACCATGACCGAAGTGATAATGCAATTGCGCCCCATCAAGCCCTTGGAATCCAGAATCCTGACTACCAAAATCAGTTTCATCAACATTCCCGTTGGTATGATAGAAATTCATTGTCCAGCCGGCATTGTTCAGCCAGGATTTGACAACATTCGTCACATCGGTGCCCCACGGCATGAGATCCATGTCCGAATTTGCATAGTCCTCAATATTCGTGACCGAATAACTGTACGCTAAAGACGGCATTGGAATGCTGGAGACGATCATCAGAACCACCAGTATCGTCCACCAGTGTACTCGATGCCGGGGGGATCCATCTGTAATTTGAGTCATTATTCCACCTCAACACGCATCTGGCAGAAGTAAAATGAATGAAAATATCCTTTATACCACCAGATTAATCAAAAAAGAACTTTGGAGAGCATATAGCAGTGGATTATCCACGGAAGATACCGGAAATAATCGATATTAATAAATATCATATCATCCTGAAGCGCACAAAAAGTTCCATCACTCGATCATTCTAAAATAAGTCCCTTAAAAAATGTCATTGTCCTATACCAATTCAACAGAGCCTAAAATCCTCCCTGTACGGGCATGCCGTGTTCTCCGGCAGGCATCAGCCAGTTCACCAGAAGCGTACAGATCCCGGCCACCATCGCCGCGAGACTTATTTTCGAGAGCGCGAGGACGATTCTGAGGTCAGAAGAGTTGTGCACGAGCAAAATCCCCGTCTCGGTCAGTGCGTAATATTTCCAGCGATGATTTTCGTCTTCCTGAACGATCAGTCCTGCACGCACCAATTTGTCGAGGTGCTCTCCCGCTGCCGACGGGGAGAGTGAAAGTTCTCGCGAGATCTCAGAGAGGGTCATCCTCCGTCTGTCGAGGACCCGCAGGATCTCTATCCTCTTTTCCGACGCAAGAACTTTCAGAAGAGGAATGTTGAGCGGCAGATCGATCATTCATGACCTATGGGGAAATAAATTCAGAAATATGTTTCGTTCGATTCGTAGAATTTTTTAAACACGCAGGGGCGAACGCGCCAAGAACTTTCACCGCTCAGAAAAGGGAGGTGCCGGGAGAGGGAACACCTCAAAGAGAGATCCCGCCAGACTCCATCGTCCACAACCAGATCGCCACCTTCATCCCGGCAGACGCCAACAAAAAAAATATGGATCTCCCTGATGAAGGTTTTGCAGACGTGCCTGGCGGACGCGTGAAATATCATATCGTCGACGCCGACCTGAACGGCACCCCCCTCCTCGTCCTCCATGGCGGCCCCGGCGCCACATGGGAGTACCTCGAACCCCTCGCCGCCCTTGAAGGCGGGCGTCCGGTGGTCTTCTACAACCAGCTCGGCTGCGGTGACTCCGACCGACCGGACGACCTGTCTCTCTGGACGCTGGAGCGATACGTGGACGAGCTGGCGGCGGTGCGGGAGGCGCTCGGCCTCGACCGCGTCCACCTGCTCGGCCAGTCGTGGGGGACGATGCTCGCCGTCGAATACATGCTCACGCGCCGTCCTGCCGGGGTGATGAGCCTGATTCTTTCCGCGCCCTGCCTCTCGGCCTCGCGCTGGGCCGCGGACGGGCGGCGATACCTCCAGACCCTTCCCGAAACCCATCGGCAGGCGATCCTCCGTGCGGAAGCGGCAGGCACCTGCGACGACCAGGGCTACCAGGAGGCGATGGCGGCTTATTATCGCCGCCACCTCTGCCGTCTTGACCCGTGGCCCGATTGCCTGACAAAATCCTTCGAACGCCTGAACGCCGCGATCTACCTGCAGATGTGGGGGCCGAGCGAGTTCACCGTCACCGGAAGCCTCAGAGACTTCGAACGCGCCGGACGACTCCACGAGATCGCGGTCCCGACACTCTTCACCTGCGGGGAGTTCGACGAGGCGACTCCGGGGACGACCGCATACTACCACCGCATGATGCCGGGGTCGGAGATCGCCGTTTTCGAAGGGGCGTCGCACCAGCACCACCTGGAAGACACGGCCGACTACCTCGTCCTGCTCAGAGAGTTCCTTGCAAGGGTCGAGACCGGTGCCGGCGAGTGAAGCGGGGACCGATCCCACAATAATATACAATCTCCAGATCAACATATGCCTGATAGGCATATGGACGCGTACGAAAGGTCGGAAGCGGGCCTCGATCCCGATCCGATCCGTTTTTACACCACGCCGGTGGTGGTCCGCCTCCTTGTGGCGCTTTCAGGCGGCGCACAACACACCCACCACCTCGCCGCCGTCACCGGGTGCCGGTGGAGCGAGACCGAACAGGCCCTCGGCGATCTGCAACGCCGATGGATGGTCGTCCATGAGGCATGGAGTTATCGCCTCACCAGGAGCGGGTACTTCCTTGCGAATCGACTCCTTACCTGTGCTGCCAGACTTTTCAGGGCCCTGTACAGCAAACCCGGTTTCTCTCTCCCGCCGATGCCCCTCGTGGTGGAGGGCGTGCTCGACGATATCGGTCATCTGACAACGCCCTGCTATCGCGAGGCGCTTCAAAACCCTGGAGATGCCGGGGACGAGATGAAGGAGTGGATGATCTCACGCGGATACATCTCGGAAGCGGACGGTTCTCTCCTCCTGACCAGAACGGGCGAGGCATATCTCACATTTCTCGACCGTTGCGGCAGGGCGATCGCGACCATCGAACGGTTCAACAGTTTTTTCGAGAGCCACTCCCTCAGCGGCATCCCGGACTTCGCCATAAAAGATATCGGGGACCTGATGAGTTCCGGGCTCGTCCTGTACCTCCCGACAAACTCCGAACAGGGGTTCGGGTACTTCCTGAACATCGTCGGGGAGGCCGGATCGCTTCACGGGGTCTCGACCTATTCTCTGCCGCACATCGCCGAGGCGATCTGGAAACGGGTGATCGCCGGGGCCGGGGTCGAGTTGATTATCGCACCCGAACTTGCAGAGCCGCTCCGGCAGGAAGAGTTCGTCGGCAGGGGAAGGGACGCCGCCGCTTTTCCCAACTTCAGGCTCTTCGTCTCGACCGTCCCGATCACGGTCGGTCTCACCGTCACCGACCGGGCGCTCTCCCTCGGCCTGTACCTCGCGGACGGCACCTACGACACCGTGCACGACCTGGTCAGCCGGGCGCCGGAAGCGGTGCAGTGGGGCGAGCGGCTCTTCCAATATTATAAAGAGCAGGCGGTGCCGATCGAGGATTTTTTCCGGGACCGGGAGAACACCGCCGGTACCCGGCAGTAATGCCGGCCCCGGCCGAGGAGCGTGCGTCCGGGACGCGTAAGGACTATCATCGTCTTCTGTCAATCACTCCATATCATGGAGTGGAAGATCGTCGTCACAACAGCCTTCATCGTCGCCGCCCTGTTCTCTGCCGGATGCACCGGCAGCGGGGAGGTGGGCGGTGGAAACAGCGGGGGCGCAGGCGTCGCTGCGATCTCTCCCGGCAGCCTGAACGCAACCGAGACGGCCGACATTCTCTATCTGAGAGAAGAGGAAAAACTGGCCAGAGACGTCTACGACTATTTCTACGGCCTCTTCGGAGCGCAGGTGTTTCAACTAACTCCGCAAGGAGTCCCCGGTCTTCAGGCCGGGGAGGGATTGCGGTTCACACACATAACATTAAATATTTTTGAGTGAAATAAGGATAT
>JASGMW010000065.1 GCA_030156225.1 Methanofollis sp. | reverse complement strand
ACAACCTGGAGATGCAGGGGTGCAGTCAGCCACCCGGACGAGAACTATCGACATGATACAGTCTCAAGCCCCGTCCACACAGGCGCGGGGTCGTTGACTCGATAGATTCATGCCTGTTCCCTCCAGATCTCTGATGTTATACGGGCCACCAGAGATCACAGGGAAAAAAGCATGATCAGGATCGTACCCAAACCGACCGACACACCGGACGACAACTCCACCGGTGCCGTGATCGCAGAACTCAGGCGGGAACGCGCAGCATTCAGCCTCCTCGACCTCGACGCCATCGACCCTCTGACCTCATCGATCGCCGGGGACACCATATGGGTCTGCGGAATGAAGCAGGACATTCATCAGTTCGAGTGTCTGGATGTCCTTTCCATGGAAAACAATGTAGTCAACTCTCCTGATGTCATCGCCACCTGCGCAAGCAAGGTGAAAACGACAGCACTGCTCCTCAGATCGGGGATACCTTCGCCAGAGACCCTTTTCACGGCTTCACGGGCTCTTGCCGAGGACTTTCTTGCACGCCACGGGGGTGCGGTATCGAAACCCGTATACGGCTATGACGGGATCGACGTCAGGATGGTCTCCACCCCTGCGGATCTCGGCGACGCACCCTATTATCTTCAGGAATACGTACAGAACGACCGGGACTACCGCGTCTTTGTGATCGAGGGCAGAGCGGTCGGGGCGATCTGCAGGCAGTCGCCGCACCTCACGCACAACATCCATCAGGGAGGGATCGGAACGCCGGTAGAGATCGACGGCGCCATGCAGGAGATTGCCGCAGGCGCCGCCCGGGCGGTGGACGCCGACTACTGCGGTGTCGACCTCCTCCCGCGTGACGGAGAATATACCGTCCTTGAAGTGAACGGGACGCCAAACTGGCACCGCATGGCTACACCGATTCCCTGCCTGATGGCGCGCTATCTCATTGAAAAAGAGCGGGATTTCAGAGGATAGAGAGTCTGTTTCGAACGGCGCGAGCGGGGGTCTCCCCCCCCTCACTCTATATTGCGTTCGATTTCTTTTACCGTTCTTTCCGCAAGTTCCTTCATGCGGGCCGATATCCGGGCGGACCCCGTAAATTCAATATCCTTCATGGCGTTGGCAAGCTCCTGCCCCAGCACGAAAATCGCATGCTTGTGCTCAAGTTTGCTCTTATGGATCTGCGAAGGGTTGATTTTGAGCGCATAATACTGCGGGAACTTCAGATCCGGATTCATCATCTCGAAATAATCCTTGATCTCGACAAGGATCTGATGCAACGTAATCAATTCTTCCTTATGCATGTCCAGACCCGAAAAGATAAATGGGAAATTTTATTATATATATATTTGCTCAGTGGTCGGTTCTCCGAATTTTCAGGAGCCTCAGGGACAGTGGCCGCTTGACGATGTTGTGAAACTCCGGTGCAGCAACAAATTCAAGCCCTTTGGACAGAAAAGCATCGATTAACTTCTGATCTACCGGACGGTCGAGGATGACCCCCGACACCCCGGCATCGATCTTTTCGAGGGCCTGCTCGACCTCCCCGGAACGGACCTCACTCAAAAGGGCATAATCGGAGGTGAGAAACCGCGCCGTGTTCTGCCCTTCCACTCCCCTGATATGCTGTTCAAGCGTCATCGAATCCACAGGCGCAGGCATTTCCGGCACACTCCCTTCGATAGCATCATTCGGTTCGCTGACGATGACCTGCCCCTCCTGGATCGGGATCCCGGGTTCATGTACAGGGATATCTTTCTCGTCGGCGATCTGATCCTTGAGGTACTCCACCGGCACTTTGTTCCGCAGGGACTTGACGATCTCTTTTCGGGTGATCTCTTCGACACTCTTGCCGCGGGGGCAGAAGGCGACATAATCGATATCTGCGACCTGCAAAAGTTCCCTGAGGATCAGGTCGCCGCCACGGTCGCCGTCAAGAAAGGCCGTCGCCGTCTTGCTCTCGCAGAGTTTGGTGATCACTGCGGGAACCTTCGTACCTTCGACCGCAACGGCATTTTTAATCCCGTAACGGAGGAGGTTGATCACGTCGGCCCGCCCTTCGACGACGATGATCGCATCCGAGTCAAGGACGTTCGGACCTGCAGGCACCCGCTCGTCACCGAGAACCCCGATCTTTTCGATCCGCATCGACTCTCTGACATCTTCGAGGAGTTCGGTGGAGTCGATGGAGGCCTCGTCGAAATGATTGAGCAGGAGCTCCTTTGCCCGGTCCACAATTTTTCTTCGCTTGGTGACCCTGATATCCTCGATCCGTTCGACCGATGCATGCGCAATGCACGGACCGACCCGGTCAATCGTCTCCAGGGACGCCGCGAGGATCGCGGTCTCCGCCCTGTCAAGAGATGAAGAGATCAGTATTTCGCCGCGTGTTTCTCCTTTTTTACTCGTAATGTGGACATCTATCCGCCCGACCCGCCCGGTCCGCTGGAGATCGCGCAGGTCAAGGTCTTCGCCGAGCAACCCTTCAGTCTGGCCGAATATGGCCCCGACTACGTCAGGTTTCTCGACCACCCCCTCTGCATGGAGATTGATGTGAATGAGATACTTAGTCGTATCCGATGAATACATGATAAGCCTCCAGGATATGTCATATTGATACTACTATGACAGCCCATAGATAACAACAGTAGATATATTCGCCAAGTACTTATATATGCACCCCGGCGAAAAATGCGCGGAATATTTCGACATTATGAGCATTAAACAGAAATACAATCTTTTAATATCTTTATTGCCTGTACTCTCGACAGACCTGAGATCTCCAGTTTTTTGATCGTCGATGTAGTGCCGGAAAGGATACGTACCGCCGATTTCCGTACCCCGAACGTCTCCGCGACAAGATTAACGATTGTCCTGTTTGCCTTTCCCCCGACGGCAGGAGCCGAGACCTGACACAGAACGGCACTGCGCCATGAATTATAGCCTGACGGAAAAGAGTCTTTTTTCGAACCGGCGGAAACGTCAAGTGTGATCACGGCATGATCGTTCGAACCGGAAACGGCATCTTCCAGAGGAGCCACAGTCATCTCCGTGTCGCCCGGCGCTAACAACCGTTGTTCATCGGTGGCATTGTGCCGTACCTCGCCGGTATAACCCATGCGCCGGGCGTGCCTGTCGCACACCCGGGTTGTCCCGAAGCTCATATCCAGGCTCTGCCAGTCGATCGCCCGGGGACCTATGGGTGTGCATGTATCGGCATGGTACTCTAGGTTCTCACGGGATATAGCCCTTCCCGGGGATCCACTGCCCGCGGCAGGAGAGGATTTCACCGCTCTTTACGGCACAGCGTCCCCCCATCACCACGATCTCGGGGAACACCGCCGCCATACCCTCAAACGGGGTCCATCGAGATTTCGTGTGGAGCGCATCGGGATCGATTGCCACCGTCTCTTCAGGATAGAGGGCGAAGTCCGCCCGGTCGCCTGGCTCGAACCCGGCCTTCGGGATGCCGAGGATCCGGGCCGGATTGAAGGAAGTCTTCTCGATAACCGATGGAAGGGTGATCTTCCCGGCAAACACTTCCGCCATGAGAAGGGGCAGCATCGTTTCGACTCCCGGAACGCCTGACGGCGCGTCCGGGAAGGGAACGTTCTTTTCCGCACGGGTATGCGGAGCATGGTCCGAAGCGACGACATCGATCCGGTCCCAGCGGCTCCATAGTTTTTTTCGTTCCTGCTCTGTGCGGATCGGAGGATTGACCCGCGCCATGGCGTCGTCCCGATCGAACCGCTCCCACGAGAGAAAGAGATGGTGCGGCGTCACCTCGACCGTGCCGCAGGCAGCGTCCACGGCGTCGGCGGTGCTCATATGGCAGAAATGGACCCTGCCCCCGACAGGGAGCAGATCGCAGACCGCCCTGACGGCCAGGGCCTCGGTCCGGGCAGGTCTGAGGCGGTCGTGATCCGGCAGATCCACGGGTGCCCCGGCGAGAGGATCCTCCGCATGGACGGTGGCGAGGGCGCCGAGGTCCCGCAGGGCCATAAATGCATCTCGAAGGGTGTCAGGAGGAACGGCGGCGCCATAACTCGATGGGCCGGCAAAGATCTCGCCGAAGGCAAGGGCCCCGGCACGCCAGAAGCCGGCAAGATCGACACCGGGAACAACACCGCCGTTGATGCCGAAGGCGCATGTCGCCTCTTCTTCCGCTTCCCTCACCCTGGCTGCAAAGAGTTCCGGCGTCGTCAACGGCGGGATGGTGTTCGGCTGGTCGACGACGACCGTCACCCCGCCGAAAAGAGCGCTTTCCGTCCCGCTTCTCCAGTCCTCTTTATGGCGCTGGGCACCGCCCCTCAGGTGGGTGTGCATGTCCACGGCGGCAGGGAGGCAGATCAGGCCCGCAGCGTCGATCGCCTCGTCGGCCCGGCCAGATGCGCCGGCATGGAGCACACGCCCACCGCCGAGGGTGAGATCGGTCACCCTGCCGTTCGGAAGGGCGACGTTTCTTATTACGCACGATGCGTGATCGATCATGAATCCAACCGCCAGATAGGACGGCCCGGGTAAAAAAGGTTCAGCAAACCCGGGGGACCGGGTCGCCCACCGGGGGTTCGATGTATCGTTCGCCGCCGATCTTCGTCTTCATCACGACGTCGCGTCCTTCGCCGACCATCCCGATGACGACGGCGTCTCTCCCGTATTTGTGGGATCTCAGAGCGGCGAGGACCGCGTCGGCATCCTCTGCAGGAACCCCCATGATCGCCTTGCCTTCGTTGGCCACCTCAAGCGGGTCGATGCCGAGCATGGCGGCGGCGCTCCTGACATTCGTCCTGATCGGGAGGGCGTCCTCTTCGATCTCGACGTGCACCCCGCTTTTGCGCGCCATCTCGTTTATCGCGTTTGCAAATCCGCCGCGGGTCGGGTCCTTCATTGCGTGGATATCCCCGGCGGCAAGCGCCAGTTCCACCATCCCCCAGAGCGGCGCGACGTCGGATCTGATCTGCTCGCCGAGATCGAAGCCTTCGCGATGGGCCATGATGGCAAGCCCGTGATCGCCGATCGTGCCGCTGGCGATGATGACGTCGCCGGGCAGGAGCCCGTTGTCCCGCACGACTGTTTCCGCGACGCCGATGCCGGCGGTATTGATGACGATCCCGTCAAGAGAACCTTTTTCGAGAACTTTGGTGTCGCCGGTCACGACCGAGGCGCCGACCTCGCCAAGGGCGTCGTCCATCGAAGCGACGATCCTCTCCAGGTCGGCCACCTCGAAGCCCTCCTCGATGACCATGCCGCAGGAGAGGGCGATGGGCCGGCCGCCCATCATCGCCAGATCGTTGATGGTGCCGGAAACGGCAATCCTGCCGATGTCCCCCCCGGGAAAAAAGATCGGGTGGACGACATGGCTGTCCGTCGTGAACACGATCTTCCGGTCTCCGATGGGAATGACCGCACCGTCGTCCAGCGATTCCAGGCCGATTCCGCCGGCGTTGTTGTGGGTGAACTTTGTAAGAACATTCAGGAGTTCGCCCATCACCTCGCCGCCTGCACCGTGCATCAGATTGACTTTCATAATTCATCCACTTCTATTTCAATGTTGGAAACAACGATCTCTTTTCCTCCGACGATCTCGGGAAGGCCGCCGCACTGCGGGCAGACGAAACGTTCGTTGCCTTCATAACCGCAGGTGCACCGGCTCTGTACTTTGATCTCCCTGCACACCATCGAAACGCCCTTGAAGAGGGGATCGTCCTCGACGATGGCGTCAAAAAGAAATTTTACCTGATCAGGGTTGACCATGGCGATCTCGCCGATATCGACCCTGACCGTTTTCACCTGCGCAGCATGGTTTTCAAGAGCTGCACGCCTTGTCGTGGCAAAGATGTCATATGCGATGCTGTATTCGTGCATTATTCTTCCATTGCCGCATATACTTCTTTGAAGAGTTCTCTGGTGGACATACCTTCTTCACGGCTCAATTTCTGGATGGCAAAGCCGACATGAACGAGGACAAACTCGCCGATCTCGACATCGACCAGATCGAGCCGCACCTCCTGTCTGAGATCGCCATAATCAACGACGCCGATATTGCCGTCCTTGATCTCTATCACTTCGGCCGGAACTGCAACACACATTCAGCATTCCCTCTGATATGGAGTTTGTACGCTGAAAGTAAAAACACCTTCCGAAGCTACATAATGCAAAATAAAAGGGGTTAATTGAGTCGATGCCGCTATTTTCCGGCAAGAAACTGCCGATATACCTCGGGAATCTCCCCATCCGAACTGGCGACTGCATGATCGAGATCGGCGAGATTTCTGGCGACCTGATCGAGATGATTCTTCTGGACCCTCAGTATTGAGGCCACCTCAGATGGTGTGATCGCTTCTTTGTCAAGGAGGGCCGTCACCCAATCGAGTTCCTGCGAGACCGCACTGATCGGAACCTTCATCCGCAACGCTGCCTCGGTCACGTACGCCACAAGGGCGCGTTCTGCCCGCCGCTGCGCCGAAATATCGTGGATAATAAACGAAAGACCACCAATAACTCCTCTTTCATTTAGGACATGAGATATGCCGACCGAGACGTCCCTGACCTCGTCGCCGACAACGATCTCGGACACAAAATGTCCCCCGGTGCCGCCGCCGACCACTCGCGAAATCGCCACGGTCCAGTCCTCTTTTTTCGCGTCCGGGACGGTGTCGATGACCGACCGCCCTTTTGCCTCGGCAGTATTGAAACCAAATAGTCGTTCGGCCGATGCGTTCATGGAGACGATCCGCCCGTCCCGGCCGGTGCCAATGATGGCGTCTTCGCTGGTCTCAAGGATTGCGGCGAGATGCGATCTGATCTCGTCGATCCGTTTGATGTCGCTCACATCGGTGATGATGTGGATCGCCCCGACGACATTCTTTTCAGCATCAAGGAGGGGGTCGGCGCTGAGGCGGTACCACCGGCCAGAGATGAAGAGCGTATAACTCTCCCTGCGGCGCGACTCCCATGACCTGACAAAAGGACATCCTTTGATGAAGTCGGTCGTACCGTGGACGACTTCATAGCAGTGTCTGCCGACAAGGGCTTCCCGGGATAGTCCCAGCATGACGCCGGCGGCCCTGTTGGCCTGAAGAATAACACCTCTGACGTTCTGGATAAAGAGGGGGTCCTCGATCGCGTCGAAGACTCTCTGCCAGAGATCTTCACCTGATTGTTGCTCCAGTGCCTCAAGGGAGGCGCCATAATCCGTCGTGTTCATAATGCCTCTGTAAACTATAACATCGTTTCAGTAATGAATACATTTCTATTTTAATCTGGATAATAGATGTGCCATGGATAAAATGTAAATATTCCGGATGGAGAGGGATGGGGCACCATCGGGGAGAGCGATCCCGGAATCGTCCACCCACCCACGACCTCTCCTCCAACGGTCCGACCGGGTTCGTCGCAGGACACCCTTGATAGCGGGACACACCAGGACGGCGCTCAGTGGACCTGCAACGTGGAAGGCCCGGCCGGCCTGGAGGATCAAGCACCCGGAACAGCATGTGCCGTGCATCTGCATGATCCGGTCAGGGACACATGCCGCCCACCACCCGACATCCGGGTCATCATCGTGGACCACCTCGGCGAGGTGTCGATTCTGCCCTGCTGTTTCCGATGAACCCCGGGGTATAGGCGGCCCACTTCCTGATGCGGGCATCTTCGTCTGAAAGCGCAGTGATAAGTCCGTCTGTTGCAGGCGCACCGATCACAGTGAGGCCCCAGGACGCCGTCATCCCGATTTCGGGATTTTCGTGGGCAAACAATCCGATAAACGGTTCAACGGCGTCGTTTCCCATCAGCATATCGATGCCGAGTGCTGCGTCCTCCCGTACGTTCCTGGAACTTCCATTGAAGAGGAGGTCGACAAGACCGGCTCCACTCCATCACTTCCATGGAGGGCGCCTCGTCGGTCACATCGTTCACAGACTGATAGGGCACGCTGTTCCACGCTCGAAAGAGAGATGGACGGACGGCGTTATAGACATGTCGATCCGGCGTCCTGAAAAGCAATCGAAAAAATTGATGAGATTTAATTCACTATAACATATTTTAACCGCGGGAAATGGATTTCACGGAAAGAAGGGGGTTGAAGAATTGAACTTGTTTTCAAAACGCCGAGAGGGCGAATTCTCATTTCAGGTTGAATTCCTATTTTTTTCAAAAAAATATTCTTTTGACATTCAACACCATGATCACGATCTCCTTCAAATACTGTTCTTCTTCTGCGCGTCTCGTGTGAGTATCAATCGCGTAACAGTCGGTCGTGCTCGCTCATCCTTCGCGTCGCACCACCTCCCTCTTTCAGTGCGCGGGCCGTGTGTCTCCCGACGCCCGCACGGTTTTCGCTCCCGCTCAGACCGTGCCGGCTCCACTCCTCCTCGCTCCGCATCGTGCTGATGCACCGTGCTCCGCTCGGGCCGACATTCCCCTCAGGGGATGGGCGAGCATCCCCTTCGGGTGAAGTCAGCGCACCCGCCCGCCGCCTATCGGCGGCTCCTCCCCTTCGGGGCAGTCACGTGCGATAGGGAGAGATGGAGGGCCCTCGGCGGTCGGTGCGCGGCGAGCAGGGCGAGCCAGCACGGACCGCCGGTGGGGGAGGGTCGGTGGGATCGAGCGTAACCGGGGCCGGAGTGCAACGGAGCGCCCCCGGTCACGGTGAGCCCAGCGCCAGCGTCGGAGAAGAAGAGGCGGGGATGAATCCCCCCGTCAAAAAGTCCGCCGCCCGCTGAGCATCGGTCGCTGCCCTGATCACGTCGGCGGCTGTTCCGTCGCGGATGTGTCGGAGCCACCCCGCGATATAGGCGGCGGCATTCTCCTGCACCGGCGGCGTGTCGATCCCGCACATCCCGCAGAGAAACGCCGCCCCCATCTCTGCGGTGAGTTCCTCACGGCTATACCGTTCGCTCCCGAACCGGATCGCCCCCGTGACGCCCGGCCGGTCCAGCCGACGGGCCGCACCGCTCCAGTGCACCAACTCGTGAAAAAATGCCGCATAGTACGCCTCCGCCGAGGTGAACCGCTCCGCCGGCGGCATCAGGATCACATCCCTGCCCGGCGCATAGGCCGGCTCCCCTGGGAAGATCCGGGGATCGTTCTGCCTGAGTATCCCCTCACACGATGCGATCGGCCGCACTTCCTGCCCTTCGGGCATCGTCACACCCTCGCACTGCCCGATATGAAAAACTTTGTAACACCGCACAAGGGGGCGCTCACGTTGCGTTCGAATGATTACCTCGTCGCCCTGGTCGTTCACCTCCCGGCGGCTCTCCTCCATCGACCAGAATATCACCAAACCGGCGGCTTTCTCACCTCGCCGCACGTAACCACCCATCTGCCGGATCTGATTATACGTCCCCCACCAGGGCGAGCCAGCAAGAAGAATGCGGTTGATGCCGCGGTAGGGTCGGCCCGTGAGGATGTTTGAAGGTGTCATCCCCTGCCAGGTCTGCCGCCAGGGCACCGTTCCTCTCCCCAGGGCGGTGAGAATCCGCTCCCGCACCATCTCATAGATCGACGTCATCAGGGCACCTCGATGATCCCTGCCGTTGTGCGTGGGCGGCGCATGCCTCCAGCCCGAAGACCGCCACCATCTTTTCGTAGTGTTGGCGGATGCGCCGTGCCTCGTACCGGCAGGTCGCCGCCTCCCGCTCGCAGACATCGGCCCGCTGCTCCAGGGTGGCGAGCCGCTCCCGGTCCGCCGGGCTCATGGCGTCAAAAAAAGAAAGGGCCATCCTCACCACCACATCCACTTGAAGATTTCACCGTCCGCCGGGCACTCGTAATAATCTGCACCTTCGATCCGGTCCTGCGAGAAAAATTCCAGAACTGCCCCACATAACGGGCAGCGCGGCACCCTTCCGGCGCGACTCAACTGTGCAAGCGTCCGACACCCGGCGTTATAGTCGATCCGCTGCTGCTGCCGCTGCATCATTCCTCCCCCCCGGGAATCACCGCATACGCCGGGCCGGTCTCGTAGGGCGAAGGGACAAGAGCGAAAGGGTGATGAAGGGAGAGGTCGAACACTCCCTGCTCTTCATGGGCCGTGGTGGCGTTTGTGCGTCCAAACATTCACGCCACCTCGAAAACTGCCGTTTTTGTGATCTCGCCTGCGACCATCCGCAGAAATTGCGCCCGCACGACCGTATAGAAACGGCCGGCCATATGCAAGTTTACCGCCCGTCCCGAAGTACTCGTCATGGCGTAGCCGTGCCGCTCGCCGTCCTCGCCGACCAGCGCCATATTGTCAAAGGCGAACCGGCCGAGGTCATCGATCTCCACCTGGAGGCGCCCGCCTGAGAGGGCCAGCCTTCCCGCTTTTCTGAAGGTCATTTTTGCGATTCCTCCTGTGAGCGACCTTCCGCTCACCATTATAGTATAGGCGCCAATTCTATTTAAATGTTGCTACAATGTATCAACATCACAAAAGTATAATGCGACTTGTGTGCAACATTGTATCAATGGAACCCTTCGACATGGCGATCAAGAACTGCTATGAAGTGACCGAAAAAATTGTCACCCCACATGGGAACGGTGCAAAGGTACTCGTGCCCCGCGGCTGGATCGGAAAGAAGGTGAAGGTGATCCTGATCGAGGCCCCCGACAAGTGATCCCGCGCAACTGTCCGGAGGCGTGAAGATGCGGCGAGGGCCTTTCGTCAATCCGATCACGACGCCCAAGTTGGGGGGGGACGCCTGCGCTGTGCTCACCATGGCCGGGCACTCGCTCACGCTCCAGCCCGGCGATGGTCTATCCCGCCGGGGCCCTCCAACATCCCTATCGTAATCACTGCCCCGAAGGGGAGGAGCCGCCGAGAGGCGGCGGGTGGGAGATCGCCTACTTCCGGCGGCGGGGATGCTCGACCATCCCCGTCCGACGGAACGTAGGCCCGCGGTGTGCCGCGAGCAGGGCGAGCAAACACGGCGGCACGTCGACAGTGTCCTCCTGATCTGTAGGAGGACACTTCCAGGTAAGAGAAACCGAACACACTGAAATCAAAACGAAATATTTTTGAGGACTTCTATCAACCCTCCATTTTTCAAGCGATCAATCTTCACCCCCACCATTCATCGTTGAATTCCCGCGATTTTTATGTTCCCCTTCTCAATTTCCTCTATTATTCTCCCTTTTTCTCTCACGAGCGATAGCTACCGCTCAAGCAGTCTGTCGTTCAACCGTCAGCAGTTGTTTCAGGTTGAATGCAAAAGCCGAGAACATACATTTCACGTGCGCTCGCGCACAGGTTGTTACCCGGACGTACCCTGCATGGAACACCGTTTTGATCACGGCGAACGGTCGTTCCACCAGGGATCGTGTCCTGCTGATTGCTTTGTTTCTGCGCTTCTCCTTGAGGGAAAGCGGATGATTTCGAACGGCCCGGTGCATGGTCTTGTCCATCGATGCCCGCGGCTTCAC
>JASGMW010000064.1 GCA_030156225.1 Methanofollis sp. | reverse complement strand
GTCTGTACCGTCCGGTCGAGAAGATCGGTGTCGGGACAGTCCATCTTGAGGATGACAGTCTTTGCGGTGAGCACATATCCTTATTTCACTCAAAATCATTTAATATTATGTGTGTGAACCGCAATCCCTCCCCGGCCTGAAGACCGGGGACTCCTTGCGGAGTTAGTTGAATGCGATTGTTTCAGTATGATACGAGTTTGACCCCCCTCACCGGCCGTCGCTGGCGACCTTCAGGAAGAGGGCGGGGGGCAGAGACCGCACAAGGCGCCCGCGGCGATCAAAGTCTTCTGACCGCCGAGAAGGTCGTCGTCAGGCGAGAACGTCCGGACTGCAGTGTCCGGGTCGAGAGGGAGATCGATAACCGGAGGAGGCGGCGGCCGGTGTTACAAACACCCTTCTGGAGTGATACAGAATCTTAATGTACGGCTGCCGCACACAGATCAGTAATGATCCCGTTGATGATCGACCTCTCGGATCGGCACGTCGTCATATTCGGGGGCGGTGCCGTCGGCGCGCGTAAAGCGGCCTTTTTTTCAGGGGAGGCGCGAGTCACCGTCATCAGCAGGTCGTTTCTGCCGGCGTTCTCCGACCCCGGGGTCGCGTGCCTCGAAGCAGAATGCTCGGGCATGGACGAGGCCGCCCTCGGGGGCCTGATCGGCGACGACGCCTTCCTCGTCGTCGCCGCCACTTCCGACCCCAGGTTGAACGACCGCATCGGCCGGGCGGCCAGGTCTGCAGGGGCCCTTTTCAACAACGCCGACGGAGAGGCGGGCGACGTCCTCGTCCCCTCGGTGATCCGGGGGGAGCGGCACCTCATCGCCCTCAGCACCGGCGGGGCGAGCCCTGCGGTCCCCCGCTTCCTGCGCGAGCACCTGCAGGAGACCTTTCCCCACCTCGATGCGATGATCGGCGTTGAGGCGCGCCTCAGAGAAGACCTGAAGGGGTGCGTCGGGTCGCAGGAGGAGCGGCAGCGTATTTTGCGGGCCGTACTCCACGACTCCGAAGCATGGACCTGGCTCTCCTCGGGCGAAGAACAGGCATACCAGAAGATATGGGAGCGATATATCAGTGGAAAATATACTCCATGCTGACCTGGCCATGGCCGGTCTCAGCCACCATGAGGCAGGGCTTTCTGATCTTGAAGCGTTCAGATTTCCCGACGAAGATGCGTTTCTGCTGGCGGCGCGGGAGCGCTTCAGAGGGGTGCTCCTCCTCCAGACCTGCAACAGGATCGAGGTGCTCGTCCATGGAAGCGCCGCCGCGCTCACCGATTTTCTCCACGAACAGGGACGAGAGCGCTTTGAAATCAGGGAAGGCGTCGATGTTCTCCGCCATCTTCTACAGGTCGCCTCGGGCATCGACTCCATGATCATCGGCGAAGACCAGATCCTTGGCCAGTTGAAGCGTGCATGGACCGCCTCGCAGGAGGCCGGCACCTGCAACCAGGTCATCGATCTCTGCATGAAGAAGGCGGTGCATGTCGGGATCGAGGTGAGAAAACAGACAAAAATAAACCGCGGCGCCGTCTCCATCGGTTCGGCCGCCGTAACCCTCGCCGAAAACCTCCTCACCACCCTCAAAGGCCGGCACATTCTCGTCATCGGCAGCGGCGAGATGGGGATGCTCGTGGCGCAGGCGCTCGCCGCAAAGAACCTGACCGCCATCTACGTTGCAAACCGCACCTATGAACGGGCCGTTGTGCTTGCCGAAAAAATCGGTGGAAAAGCGGTTCGCTTCAACGAGCTCAGACGATACTTCACTCTTTCCGATGTCGTGATCACCTGCACATCGGCCCCGCACGCCATGATCACAAAGGAAGTACTTGTCGATGTGATGAAAGGACGGTGCTGGCCCCTCGACGGCCATCCAAGGCCCCTGGTCATCATCGATATCGCCCAGCCGCGTGACGTCGAGGAGGGCGCGGGCGAGGTCGACGGAGTGAACCTCTTCACCATCGACAACCTCAGGGACGTCAACGAGCACAATATGGAGGCACGGCGGGAAGAGGCGGCTCGGGCAGAGACGTACATAGAGGCCGAAATCGACCAGTTCATCACCATGCTCAACGGGGCGACGGCCAACGAGGTGCTCGGCGGCCTGTTCACCTGGGCCGAAGCGATCAGGATCAGGGAGCGCGATCGTGCCTGCGCGCGGCTGCCCGGGTGCGGCCAGGATACCGCCGCCGTCATCGACGACCTGACGCGGGTGCTCACGAAAAAGCTTCTCATCGATGCAACCTATTCGATCAGGGCCTGCGCCGAAAACGGCCGGATCGAAGATGCCGAACGCCTGGTGAATGCAATTACACGGGGTGACCGATCATGTTTCCGGAAAGACGACTGAGACGACTGAGAAAAAGAACCCTCCAGCCTCTCTTCAGAGAGACGAGACTGGGGCTGAGCGACCTTGTGATGCCGCTCTTTTTTGACGAGACGATCGAAGAGGCCGTGCCCATCGGCTCGATGCCCGGGCAGTACCGTTACCCGGTCGGGGACGCAGGCGCCGTCGCGGAGCGGCTTGAACAGGCCGGACTTTCGGCGGTGCTGGTCTTCGGCATCCCCCGGAAAAAAGACGCCGCGGCCACTGCGGCGTACGACGGCGACGGCGTGGTCCAGAAGTCTGTCGCCGGGATCAAAGAGACCTGCCCTGACCTCGTCGTGATCACCGACGTCTGCGCCTGCGAGTATACCGACCACGGCCACTGCGGGATCGTCGGGGAGACCTGCGGCGGCGGGCCCGATCTGCTCAACGACCCTTCACTCGTCCTGATGCAGAAGATCGCCGTTTCGCACGCCCGTGCCGGGGCCGACATCGTCGCCCCCTCCTGCATGCTCGACGGCATGGTGCAGGCGATCAGAACAGCCCTCGACGGATCGGGCTTCGCAGAGGTCCCGATCATGTCCTACTCCACAAAGTTTGCAAGTGCCTATTACGGCCCGTTCAGGGATGCAGCGGATTCCGGCTTCTCGTTCGGCGACCGGACCACCTACCAGATGGACCCGGCCAACGCAAGAGAAGCCCTGCTGGAGTCGGAGGAGGACGCCGCCGAAGGGGCGGATATGCTGATGGTAAAGCCTGCCGGACTTTATCTTGATATTCTGGCGTCGATACAGGACATCGGCCTCCCGGTCGCCGCCTATCAGGTGTCGGGCGAGTACTCTCAGTTGAAGGCCGCCTCAGCCCTCGGCTGGCTCGACGAGAAGAAATGCGCTCTCGAAGCCCTCATCTGTATCAAGCGGGCCGGTGCCGACCTGATCATCACCTACTATGCCGAGGATGTTGCGAGGTGGCTGCGTGAAGAGCAGTGAACTGTTCGAACGGGCAAAACGTCTGATGCCGGGCGGCGTTTCCAGCCCGGTGCGGGCGATCCGGCCCTACCCCTTCTATGTCACCGGGGCCGGCGGAGCGTACCTCAGGACGGCGGACGGGGAGGAACTCGTCGACTGCTGCCTGGGCTATGGTCCCCTGATCCTGGGCCATGCCCCGGATGTCGTTCGAGACGCGATCGAGGCGCAGCTGGCCGGAGGCTGGCTCTACGGCACCCCCTGTCCGGGCGAGGTCGCCCTCGCGGAGAGGATCGCGGCCGATCACCCCTCGATCGAGATGGTCCGTTTCGTATCGAGCGGTTCGGAAGCGACGATGGCGGCGATCAGGCTGGCCCGCGCCGCCACCGGGCGGCAGGACATCGTCAAGATCGAGGGCGGTTTCCACGGCGCGCACGACGCCGTGCTCGTGAAGGCCGGGTCGGGCGCCACCACCATGGGCGTCCCGGACTCGGCCGGCGTCGTCGCCGACCTGGTGGCGCACACACGGCAGGCGGCGTACAACGATCCCGAAGCCCTCGACGCCGTGCTCTCCTCCTCGGAAGAGATCGCCGCCCTCATCATCGAACCGGTGATGGGAAACATCGGCCCGATCCTCCCGAAGCCCGGATACCTCCAGGAGGTGCGGGCCATCACCCGCGACCACGACGTCCTGCTGATCTTCGACGAGGTGATCACCGGATACCGTCTCGGCATCGGCGGAGCGCAGGTGCGCTACGGCGTCACCCCGGACCTGACCACGCTCGGCAAGATCATCGGCGGCGGTCTCCCGGTCGGGGCGTTCGGCGGACGGCGCGATCTGATGGAGATGATCGCCCCCCGGGGCCCGGTCTATCAGGCCGGCACCTTCAGCGGAAATCCCCTCACCATGGCGGCCGGTGCCGCCGCTCTTGGCTGGCTTCACGACAACCTGGAGATCTATTCCAGGTTTGAAAAGGGGACGCAGACGATCGGCGAGGCCTGCGCCGGCGCGGGTGGCTCCTTCGTCCGCCTCGGCTCCATGTTCAAGTACTTCTTCAGGCCGACAGCCCCGGCGAACTACACCGAAGCAAAAGAAAGCGATACCGAGGCGTTCAGGGTGTTCTGGGAGAAGATGCTTCGAAAAGGTATTTTCGTCCCGCCCTCGCAGTTTGAAACGAACTTTCTCTCGGCGGCCCACACAGATGAGATCATCGAACACATCGCAGACGCATACAGCACATGTCTCTCAGAATAGGAACACGGGGAAGTCAGCTCGCACTCGTCCAGACCGAACGGGTCTGCAAAGCGCTGACACAGATGGGTATCGAGGTTGAAACCGCCGTCATCAGGACAAAGGGGGATACGGCGACAGGGGTGCCCCTCCACGAGATCGGCGGGCAGGGCGCATTCGTGCGGGCCCTCGACGAGGCGATCATCGAGGACACGATCGACGCTGCCGTCCACAGCATGAAGGACATTCCGGCCAGACGCCCGCGGGGCGTCGTCACCGGCGCCGTCCTCACCCGCGACTCGCCTGCCGACTTCCTTGCGTATGATGGAGAGATCGGCGACGTCGTCACCGTGGGCACCGCTTCGACGCGGCGACGGGCGCAGATTCTCAGGCACGACCCGGAAATCGAGGTGAAACAGCTCCGCGGCAACGTGGACACCAGGATCAGGAAGATGAGGGAAGGGGAGTACGACGCCATCGTCCTGGCCGAGGCCGGGCTCGACCGCCTTGGCTATCACCTCAGGGGCCAGCGTCTCCCCCTGGCCCGTTTCGTCCCCTCGCCGAACCAGGGAGCGATCGCCGTGGTCTGCAGGAACAGTCCGGAGATTGTCGACATCATAAAAAAACTCGACGATCCGCAGACCAGAATGGATGTCGGCATCGAACGGATCGTCATGGAGGAGGTGGGGGGAGGCTGTTTCACCCCGCAGGGGATCTACTGCAGGGACGGCCACATCATCGCCGAGATCCTGGCCCTCGACGGCAGCCGGGACGTGCGGATCGAGGACGACATCACGACGCCCGAGGAAGCGCGCGCCTGCGGACAGCGCCTCCGCAACGATGCGATCGACCTGATAAAAGACGCCTATCGGCAGCTGGGGATCGCGCCATGAGCGGGAGGGTCACCCTGGTCGGATCGGGTCCGGGATCGATCGGTCTCCTCGCGCCCAGGGGCCTGGAGGCGATCGAGGCGGCGGACGTCGTGCTCTTCGACCAGCTGCCCGGGGACGAGATCCTCGCCGCCCTCCCGAAACAGGCCGAACTGGTCGACTGCGGGAAGTACGGCGGCGACCACACCCTCGAACAGGACGAGATCGAGGCGCTGATGATCGCGCGCGCCGGCGAGGGAAAGCATGTGGTCAGGCTGAAAGGCGGCGACCCCTTCCTCTTCGGACGCGGGGGCGAGGAGCTGGAGAGCCTCAGGGCGGCCGGGATCGAGGTTGCGGTGGTGCCCGGCATCAGCTCGGCGATCGCCGTCCCGGAGGCGGTCGGGATACCGGTGACCCACCGGCGTTTCGCATCGCAGGTGACCATCCTCACCGGCCACGAAGACCCGACGAAAGGGGCATCGGCTCTTGACTGGGAACTGCTGGGACGGAGCCGCGGCACGATCGTCGTGCTGATGGGGGTGAAGAACCTCCCGAAGATCGCCTCCGCACTCGTAGAAAACGGGCGCAGACCCGACACCCCGGTCGCCGTCATCGAGCGCGGGATGCGTCCGGACCAGCGCGTGACCGTCGGCACGCTTGGCGACATCGCCGGGATCGCCCGGGCCGAAAACGTCAGGCCTCCCGCCGTGATCGTCATCGGCGATGTCGTCAGTCTGTACGACGGAACGACGCTCTTCAGTCCCTGAATATCCGTCCGGGCAGTTCGAGATCGTCCCCCCGACGGCCCATGAAATCATCGTAGCGCCCGGAGAACCCCGGCACCCTGCCCCTTCCTGCCGGATTGCGGGAGCATTACCTGAGACGGTATTTGCCGTCTGCCTCCGCCACGAATCCCTCGTCGATCAACTTCCGAAGGATCGCATCTCCTTTTCCGGCGTCCACGCCCGTTTTTCTGAAGAGAGAACCGGCGTCCCGGCAGGGTGTTTCGATAAGGACGCGAAGCATCTTCCCGCGTATCTGCCGGTCAGAACCTTCGAATTTCGTCTGCCGCGTATAGGTGGCGCTCCGCCTGTTGGGATCGGGATATCGTTTTCTGAGCATTGTCCCGTAGTCCATAACCCCCCAGTAGAACTCTCTGGGGTGCTTCTGATCGAGGGTCGCCGCGACGAGCGGAAGGATCTCGGCGTCGGTGATCCCCATCCTGTCCCTGAAGAAAAAATGGATAAACACACGGCGGATGTTCGTCTCGATGAACACGGTCGGACTATTGAAGGCAAAGGCTGCAATCGAAGACGCGGTTGCCCTGCCGATGCCGGGCAGGGTCTCGAGGTCCTCGACGGCGTGCGGGAGTGCGCCGCCGTACGTGTCGATGACCATCTGCGCCGCCCTCCTGAGAGACAGGGCCCTTCTGTTGTAGCCCATGCCCTGCCATGCCGCAAGGAGTTCGTTCGTCCCGGCCGCTGCAAGCGATGCAAAGTCAGGGAACGCTTCGATGAACCCGGCGTATTTTACCCGCACCCTGTCCACCTGCGTCTGCTGCAGCATCACTTCCGATACGAAGATGAGGTACGGGTCTTCAGTCTCCCGCCACGCCATCCGCCGCCCATGATGCCTGAAATAATGGCAGATCACCTGACGAAGAGAGGCGCAGGCCTCGGGGCCGCTCCCATGCGCGGCGAGGGCTCGTTCGAATCGGATGATATGCGCCGCATGCGCGTCGCAAAACGGTACGGTGTCCTCCGTCACGCTCATGATCAGGGGAGAGCGCCGCAAAAAAGATTGAGGTGGCTGCACCGTCATCCGATCTCCCGGTCCCTCATTCTCAGGGAAAGGAGGAGGGCGGCGAAGGAAAGACCGACGATCACCAGAAATATCGAATCAAACGCCTTTCCAGAGGGCATGGCCGCCGTCCACCCCGGCACCTCGATTGCGGAGGCGGTGAGAAACACGCCTGCGATCACCGGGCCGATCATCCCGCCGATATTCTGGGAGGTGTGGTAGACCGCAGTCCATGTGCCGGTCTCGGATGGCGCCGCCGCCCTGACGACAACGATCGTGTTGCCGGTGAGGGTGATCGACATGCCGGCATTGAAGAGTATTCCTGCGGCTATCAGGACAACGACCGACGGCACAGCGAGGGCATATACCAGGGCGCCGGCAAGAAGAAGGACTGATCCGAGGATCATGGCCGGGCGGACTCCCCACCTGCCGACCAGCGCCCCGGTCGCGGGTCCGGAGATCATATCGGCGACCGAGCCCGGTATCAGGATCAGCCCGACGGCCAGACTCGACAGGCCGAGGCCGGTCGGGCTCTCGATCAGGTAGGGCAGGGTCTGGATGAGCATGAACGTCGCCATGACGACGATGAACCCGATCGCAAGGGCGATGAGCACCTGAACGTTCCGCACCATGGAGAGATCGAGCATGGGTGTTTCGGCGACCGCCTCGACCTTCGCGAAGAGCGCGGCGAACATGACCGCCATGAGCGCGAGGACGACGATGCCGGGCGACCGCCATCCTGCGATCCCTCCCATGGTGATGGCCAGGACAAGAGACAGGAGTGTCAGCGTGAAGGTCGCCATCCCCGCTCGGTCGACCGATGCACCTGTCCGCACCGGAGAAGGGACGATCAGGACCGCCGTAAGCGCCAGAAGAGTAAATGCAATCGGTGCGACCAGGTGGAAGGTCGTCCGCCAGCTGTAATACTCGACGATCCACGAACCGGCAAAAATTCCGAGAAGGGTTCCGGCTCCGAACATGGCGGCGATCGTTCCGACCGCGATCGGCACTTTCTCCGGCGGGAACTGCTCCCTGATGAGAGCGTATCCGAGAGGAAACATCCCGAGGCCGACTCCCTGAAGTGCCCGAAAGAGAAGAAGGCTCTCGATGTCGACGGCCCAGCCGCTGGCGGTGACGCCGGCTGCATAGATGACGATGCAGACGAGCATCATCCGCTTCTTCCCGAAGATGTCCCCGCACGTTCCGATGACCGGCGTGACGATCGCCCCGACAAGGAGGACGGCCGTGAGGATGAGCGAGGTCCAGACCCCCGATATCCCGAACTCGTCCTGTATCAGGGGGAGCGCCGGGGTCAGCATCCCCTCGGTGAACATGACGGTCACCACGACGGCGCTCAGAATGACGAGGGCGCAGAGATGGTATCCGGGGTCTGTGGTATCGAAGGGTGTTTTCACGATATCGGCCTTTTTGTTTCCTGATCTGATCCGTTCTTCCTGCGCATCAGTCTACCTCCGTTTGTGTCCCGCAAACTATATCCCGGGGCGTTTCTACATAGGGGATAGGAAGCGACATGATCGGAAAAATTTCAGTTGAGATAGCGGTTCTGAAGTTGCCGTACAACTACACCTGCGACGGCGACGACATCTCTCCCGCCATAACGCTCGTCGGCGTCGACGCCTCCGTGACAGAAAGCCTTGCCGTCGTCGTCAACGATCCCGACGCACCCGGAGGAGGGGACTTCACCCACTGGCTGATCTGGAATATCGAACCGGTGCGGGTCATCCCCGAAGCGATTGCAAAGAAGCCGGAGATCATCTTCCCCTTCCAGGCGCGGCAGGGTAAAAATTCGTTCGGCAAGATCGGCTACAACGGCCCGTGTCCGCCCAGAGGCAGCGACCACCGCTATGATTTCAAGGTCTTCGGCCTCGACGCCGTTCTCGATCTCCCGGCGGGTGCCGACAAAAAAGCGCTCTTCGAAGCGATGGAGAGACACATCGTCCAGTATGGGGAGACGTACGTGCTCTACGGCCGCTGAACGCCGTTCACGCGGGCACCGGCGGAGAAAAGAACCGTTTTCCTGTTTTATGTACCCGGGCAGTGTCCGGGAACGGGGTCCGGCAAAGGAATATTATGCATCGGCGCCATCTCATTATTCAGGATCATGAAGAGATCGGCGATCGAGACCAATCATCTTGTCGACGAAAAAAGTCCGTACCTCAGGCAGCACGCGCACAACCCTGTGGACTGGTACCCCTGGGGCAAGGAAGCGTTCCTGAAGGCAAAAGAGGAAGACAGGCCGATTTTTCTCTCGATCGGCTACTCCACCTGCCACTGGTGTCATGTGATGGCCGGGGAATCCTTCGAGGACCCTGAGGTTGCACGGCTGATCAACGAAGGTTTCGTCGCCGTCAAGGTCGACCGCGAGGAGCGCCCGGACGTGGATGCCGTTTATATGCAGGTCTGCCTCGCCCTCACCGGCCGCGGCGGCTGGCCGCTGACGATCGTCATGACCCCGGAAAAACTCCCGTTTTTTGCGGCCACATATCTCCCGAAAGAGACGAGGCTGGGGGTGACCGGGCTGCTCGACCTGCTCCCGAAGATTCACGGCCTCTGGAATACCCGGCGTGACGACCTCGCCGGGTCGGCGAAGGAGATCGCCGGCAATCTCAGCGCTGCTCTCGGCAGCCGGCAGAGAGGGACGGCCGGGCTGCGCCTGGTCCGTCAGGCGTACGAGGAGATGAAACGGCGGTACGATCCTCTGTATGGCGGTTTTGACCGTTTCCCGAAGTTCCCTTCGCCCCATATGATCGTCTTCCTGATCAGGTACTGGAAATGGAGCGGCGAACCTGCGGCTCTGGCCATGGCCGAAGAGACGCTCAGGCAGATACGGAACGGTGGCGTCTTCGATCAGATCGGCTCCGGCGTCCACCGGTATGCGACCGACCGTAAATGGCTCGTTCCCCACTTTGAAAAGATGCTCTACGACCAGGCGATGCTCTCTCTCGCCTTTACCGAAGCCCATGTCGCGACCGGCGACGCCTTCTACCTCGATGCCGCAGAGGAGATCTTTGCCTATGTCCGTCGTGATCTCGCCTCTCCGGAGGGTGCGTTTTACGCAGCTGAGGACGCGGACAGTGAGGGCGTCGAGGGAAAGTTCTATCTCTGGACGCCCGGGGAGGTGCGGTCGGCTGTCGGCGTCGAAGACGCCGCCCTTTTTCTGGAGGCATACGGGATCGGGAGGCCTGATACGTTTCGGGAAGATGAAGGCGGACAAATACTCCGTCTGGTCGTATCCCCGTCGTCCCTCTCCCGGACCACCGGACTGGCCGGGGATGAGATCGAGCGCAGACTCGAATCGGCGCGAAAAAAACTATTTTCCGTCCGCAACAACAGGATCCGGCCGAACCGTGACGAAAAGATCCTTCTCGACTGGAACGCCCTGATGATCGCGTCTCTTGCCCGTGCGGGAAGGCTTTCCGGCGAGAAAAAACACGTGACGGCTGGAACGGACGCCGCACGCTTTCTTCTCGGGCACCTGCGCGGCCCGGACGGAAAACTCCTCCATCGGTATATGGACGGCGAGGCGGCGGTCAGTGGGATGCTTGCCGATTACGCGGCCCTCGCCTGGGCGCTCGCGGAGCTCTATCAGGCATCGTTCGACCCGGCGATCCTCGACGCGGCCTGCGGACTCGCCGACGAGATGATCGCGAGATTCGAAGACACGGACGGCGGAGGGTTTTATACGGTGCCCGAAGACGCCGAACAGTTGATCTTCAGGCAGAAGGAGATCTACGACGGCGCCTCGCCCTCGGGAAACTCCCTGGCCCTCATGGCCTTCGTCACGCTCTTCCACCTGACCGGCGCCGTTCGCTACGAGCGCGCGGCCACCTTCTGCTTCGAGGCGTTTGCCGGGGAGGTCGGGAAAAATCCTTCCGCCCATGCCTGGTATATGACCGCACTCCTCGCCGCCTCCACGACATCGTACGACCTGGTGATCGCAGGCGAAGCCGACGACCCGGCGACCGGGGAATTCTTTGATGCGCTCGGCGCCGCATACCTCCCGAACCTCACTGTCGTTCTGAAAGATCGGAGGAGCGCCGATACCCTTGAAAAAATTGCCCCGCACACCGCCGCCCTCTCAGAACAGGACGGGAAGGCGGCGGCATATCTCTGCAGGGGCGCCGCATGTGATCGTCCGGTGACCGATCCGGAAGACCTGAAAAAACTTCTCGAAGAAGATCTCACGTCTGGCGAATGATACGTACACGCGAATCGACGCGGCGATTCGGGGGATAGTCCTTCCAGTAAAAAAAGGTTCTCAATGCCGGAATACCAGCTGTCAAACAGCACGAAAGACGGCTGAAATCCCCGAAGCGCAGCGGTTTGCAGCATGGTACGGAAATGTTCGTTC
>JASGMW010000063.1 GCA_030156225.1 Methanofollis sp. | reverse complement strand
ATCTTGATCCCCCCGGACGAGAAAGAGTTAAATTCAGATGTATCACCACGCAAAAACCACAGTCTGCGCCATGGCAGCGGGCCTAGAGGGATTTGAACCCCCGACCACCTGGTTAAAAGCCAAGCGCTCTACCTAACTGAGCTATGGGCCCATTGTGCAGACAGCATTATTACAAGGATGTCTGGAGTTATAAAAGTATCTGGCCTCTCCAGCCCCTGCTGTGGTATGCACCCGGGTCGATCTCTCTACGTCATGATAAGATTTAACTGCTCCGCTTCAGATTATTCGGGAATGAATGGGCCGGACGAAGAAATTCCCCAGATGCAGTGGGCGATCAGTGCCATCATGCGCGTCAATTATATCATCTACTTCTGTATCGCGATTGTTCTGGTTCTTCTTGCTGTAGTCTCTTTTTACGACGTCGCCCTGCAGTTTCTGCTGGTCTTCGAGGGCGTCTCTGTTACGGACGGCATCCTCCAGGTGCTCCACGCCCTGCTGGTGACCATCATCATCATCGAGATCCTGGAGACGGTGACGGCGTATTTCCGGACAAACAAACTTCAGGTCCGCCCCATACTGATCGCGGGGCTGACGGCGATGGTGCGGAAAGTGCTGATCTACGGGCTCGGACCGACCGATCTGATCGACGTCGTCGGTACGGTGGCTGTGATCGCCGTGCTGACGGCGGCGATCGCGGTGGTGGGAAAGGAGCGGTAGGTGCGAGGCATTTTTTTCAAAATGATGTGGTGCCCCTGCCCGGCGCCGTTTATTCTGCTTTTTTGATAGGGGTCTTCTCGATCTCGGTTTTGATCTGGGCGAGGCGTTCCTGCTGGAACCTGATGCTGTTCTCCATATTTCTGATGGCCTGGGAGATCTTCTCGCTTGCCCGTGAATCGTTGATGGTGTAGGTGGTCTCCAGGATGCGGAGCAGGCGGTTGTTCACGTCGACGCCCTTTGCCAGACGGGCGTACTCGTCGATGAGTTGTCTGTCGAGCCCTGCCTCTGTTGCGCGCTCGACATCGTCTCTGATGATTTCCCGCCGTTTCAGTACCCGCTCGATCGCCTCGTAGAGTTCGCGGTGCGTGATGGGCTTGAGTATGTAGTCTTCGATATAGGAGCCATATCCCTCGGCCTCGTCCGGGGTCAGTTGTTTGGCCGTCAGCATGAGCACCGGGATCTCGCGGGTCTTCGGGTTGATCTTGATATTTTCCAGCGTTTCCCAGCCGTCCATCGGCTCCATCATGATGTCGAGGAGGATCAGGTTGGGCGTGACGGTCTTGAGAACCTCAAGACCTTCTTCTCCGCTGTATGCCGCAATCGCCCGGTAACCGCCGCGCTCAAGCATGGTGACGAAGACGTCCACGATGAAGGGGCTGTCGTCCACGACGAGCACCGTGTACATCAGAGCACCTCCGCAATATCGGCTGCAATTTTTGTCAGGGCCGGATATGCCGCTTCGGTGTCGGCCGGGGTTGTGAAGACAGCGGCGAGCAGCGTGCGCTCTCCTGCGCTGATCACCAGGATCGCAGCGTCGGGGCTTGTGACCATGATCTGTTCGGGCGGCTGGATGTGGGCTATGCTGGCTGCCGCTTCGGCCGAGGCAAGCATTGTTGCACTCATTGCTGCAAAAGAAGGAACAGAAACGCCGCCGGTGAATGACCTGCCCATCAGGATCCCGTCACGCGAGGCGAGCACACAGGCCGTGACTCCTTCGATGCCCATGATCTCCTGGATGAACTGGTTGATCCTCTCCTTTAATCCCAGATGTTCTGACATGCCCACCGTACCTTATACCTGTTCATATAACATTTTTTGGTTTTTCATCTCTTCACGGCTCGTTGTCTTTTTCGATATGGATTGACGATCATCCCGAACGGATGTTTTCCGGGAACATTTTTGAAATGTTTTTTCTTCGCCCGCTGCCGCCCTGTCTCCTGCTCTTCGGGGTGTGTCTGTCCTCTGTTCTGTTTCAAAATTCTAATTTTGACTGAAATGCCGTCTCGTATCGATATGGGAGAATGGGCATCCTTTAATGGGGATGGTAATACTCCTGAATACCAATATTTATAGTGTTCTATTTGTGGCGATTAACATAGAGTTATAATATGTACCATGCCTAATTCCTATTAATGGAGATTCCGAGGGGTACTTTCTCTTCTATCAGGCGGGATATACTCTTATCCACCGTACTCGCCGAGATCCGGGAAACATCTTTTTCCGGGTACGCAACGGCGAGTTGTGGGAACGACCCTGTTTCGCTCGTTTTTTCCGAAGGGGCCTGTGTTCTCGCGGAGTACGGGGATCTGCAGGGTTCTGCGGCCTGGCAGGAAATCCAGGTGCTGGGCGGCGAGAAGGTCGAGATCGGGATGTACCTTCTCACTCCCCAGCAGATCAGACTGGCATCGGAATTCAACAAAAACGCGGCAATCTCCGCGGTATCGCGTCCTCCGAAGTCAGAAAAAAGAGAACGAAACCATGATGCCGCGGCCGTTCGCCCCGCGGTGAAGAAGATGCCGGCGGCAGATCCGCTCAGACTTCCCCGCGGCACCTTCTGCGAGTTCAGACACAACCTCTCTATCGACGAGGCGCTCGCCGATCTGCAGGGGACCGATTTTTCAGGGTATGGCCTCTTTTTCGGGGGTTTGGATGCGTTCACCCTGGTTTTTTCCGATGGCGTCTGTATTCTTGCCGAATATAACGGCGAACAGGGTGCTGCCGCTCTGAAACGGGCAAAAACTATCGGACGCCTCTCTGAAGTGAGTCTCTATGCGCTCTCCGACCAGCAGATCTCCCTTGCCCTTGAGTTCAACGGGGGCTACGGCCTGGCTGCTGCCGGTGCAGGAAACATGACCGGGCGCCGGAGAGGCGTCGCGAACAGCAGCAGGGTGGAGCCTCCCTCCCGGCCTGCGTCTTCTCCCTCTGCAACGGTGCGGGACCGGGGTATCGGGAGAACGGGTGAGTCGGCCCGGGTGTCCGATCCGGTCCGTCTCGACCTCGAAAGTCTCGACCTGATCGACCCTGCGGCGATGGCGGCCGACCTGAAATCCAGTTATGTCTCGATCCTGGACCGCCTCCACCTTGGTCATCTGGTCGACAGGAAAGAGGAAAAGGAGTGGAAATGACGATGGAAGACGGAGTAATGCTTGTGGCACTGGGAGAGATCATGGTTGTCCTCCTCGCCCTGATCGGTGTGGGGGTTGCCGGGTGTGTGTTGTATCTGGCCATAATCAGAGGTCAGATCGACGAAATGCTGAAAGAATTGTCAGAACAGCATCGGATCGCCCGGCTGCAGGATATGGTCGGCGGGGCTCCGGGTGGACCGGTGGACCTGTTCAAACTCTTCAAGCATATTCAGAAGTCCCGGGAACTGGAGTGGGAGAAACCGCCGCAGGATGTCGACGTGGTTGCTGGCCGCAACGATATCATGGATAGTATGAAGACCCTCTGCGAAAAGTATTATCTGAACGCGTTTACGATCGCGACCGACGACGGCCTCGTCGTCGCCTCCTCGATGGAGGATGCGGCTGCGGACGCTGCAACGTACAGCCATGCCTTCGCCACGGGCGATCTCCCCGACGATCCGCAGGTGATGCTCTTCGGTGTCCGGCACAAGGGTTCGGCGCTCGTCGGCATCATCCGCACGGATCATAATATCCCCGAGACATGGGTGGAATTCATGGAGCGCGATGCGGTTTCCATCCTGAAGCGGTGGTTGTGAGCATATACCGGATAATAACCCTGGATACGGACGAGGAATGAGATGATAAGAGCATATACCATTGCATCTGGCAAGGGGGGCACGGGGAAGACGACCGTCACGGTCAATCTTGGGACCGCCCTTGCACAGCTCGGAAAAGAGACGTATATTCTCGACGCCGATGTCGGCATGGCAAACATCGGGATCCTGCTCGGGCTTGAGAACGTTCCGGTGACTCTCCATGAGGTGCTCGCCGGCAAGGCAAAGGTCGATGAAGCGATCTATGACGGCCCGGCCGGGCTGAAAGTGGTGCCGAGCGGCATATCGCTGCAGGGGTTCCAGGACGCCAACCCGGATCGTCTGCGCGAGGTGATGCACGACCTCGTCGATCGTTGCGACTACCTCCTCATCGACGCTCCGGCCGGCATCAGCCGTGACGGCGTGGTTCCCCTTGCAATTGCCGACGAGGTGATCCTGGTGGTGAACCCGGAACTTTCTTCGATCGTCGACGCTCTCAAGACCAAGATCCTCACCGAACTGGTCGGCGGCCATGTCCAGTATGCGATCATCAACCGGGCAGGCAAGGACAACCTCGACTTCGTCGAGAAAAAAATAGAAAAATCGCTCGGCGTCAGATCCCTCGGGAGCATTCCGGAAGACACGCATGTCCGTGAATCGTCGGCTTACAAGACGCCCGTCGTGGTTAAATATCCCTCTTCCGGCTCATCAAGGGCGATAAAGAAGATGGCGGCCGAGATCGCCGGGTGCGAATACCACGACGATACTGCATCAGGGCGCGAAGGGTTTATCGAAAGACTGGCAAAGAGCCTTTTCAGGGGGAAAAAATAAGTGGAACCATTTGATATGGGAGGTATTCTCCTCATTATTCTGGGAATCGTGATTGTCCTTCAACTCTTCATCATGTACATCATGTATGTGAGGATTCAGCAGCTCCTCAGTGAGGTGGACGTTCTGGGGAGCAGGATGAGCATCACCGACAGCGAACTTGAAGCGCTCACGAAGAACGTGGAAAAATTCAAGCAGCTCAAGATCTGATCTGCCGACCCGTTCGTGGCAGCGCCTCCGCTACCGTCCCCTCTTTTATCGGGGGCCGTTTATTGCCGCTCTGATGGAAGAATACATATAGGGAAAGGTCAACATGTATAGAGTCAGATGGGGTCATAGGGTAGCCTGGACCATCCTAGGAGACTGGGGGTCTTCTGACCCGCGTTCGAATCGCGGTGACCCCATTTCTTTTTGAACCGGTGTTTTATGAAATTTCAGCCGCGGTGTACCGACTGTCTTCTCTCCCGGGTCGCCTATGAGGCTGCCCTGGTGCTCGACGATCCAGACCGCATCAGGGAGGTTCAGCGCGCCGCCGCTGCGGTTCTCGCTGCAGGGCAGAGGGAGGGGGTTGCCGCGCCGGTGCTTGCGAGCCGGGTGCACCGCTGTGCGTACCTGATGATCGGGAGCGACGATCCCTACCTGGCCCTCAAGCGGCAGAACAACCGCGACGCCCTTGCCGCCGCTGCGACGATCGCACCGCAGCTCTCGTCGTTCCGCGATCACGTCACGGCGGCAGTGCTCGGGAACACCTTTGATTATGGCGTTCAGTCGCATCAGGTGACCGACGACTTCCTCTCGTTTTTTTCCCGGGAGTTCGAAAGGGGCCTTGCGATCGACGACACCGATCGAATCTTTCCCCTGTGCCGGCGTGTCGTCTACATCACCGACAACTGCGGCGAGATCGTGTTCGACCGTCTCCTTCTTCTCTTTCTGAAATCGATCGGCGCGGACGTGACCCTGGCGGTCAGGGGGGCTCCGATTCTCAACGACGCCACGATTGAGGATGCCCACGCTCTCGACCTGGATCGGATCGTCGACCGCCTGACCACAACGACGCGGGGCGAGCGCGAACTCGGCGTGAATCCCCCCCTCCTCCCCGACGATCTTGCCCTCGCCCTCGACCGCTGCACGCTTGTTGTTGCCAAAGGGATGGCGAACTACGAGTCTCTGATCGATCTCTCCGATTTCCCGCCGGTCGCCCACCTCATGGCGGTAAAATGTAAGACGATTGCAGAGATGACCGGCGTGCCGCGGGGCTCGGCGGTGGCGCTCCTCAGAGAGTGATGTCCTCGCCCTGCATCATCGCATCCATGCACCTGGTGATCACCCCCTCAATGCGGGGGTTGCCAGGGCAGCGCTTCTCGGCTTTCGTACAGAAGAGGGCTGCTTCCCTGAATCTTCCCAGTCTGATCAGCCGTTCCGCCATCTCGGTGAGCAGGTCGATGTTGTCCGGGTCGAGCCGGCACCCGCGGATCAGGTACTCGATCGCTTCGTTGTCGGTCCCTGCAGTTTTTGCGAGGTAATACATCAGTTCAGGCTGGTTTGGGCTCATATTGAGCGCTTTTTGAAACGCGATCCTGGCATCGCCGGTTTTCCCGAGACGGTGGCAGGCGATCCCGTGACCGAGCCATGCCTCGCCCTCATAACGGTTGAGGGTGAGGGCCGCCAGAAACGCTTCGTCTGCGGGTTCGGCTCTGTCGAGTTTCAGGAGAGCGTTGCCGAGCATGACGAGCGCCCTGAGGTTTTCCGGTTCGCTTGTTGCCGCCTGAATAAAGAACTGGTATGCCTCCTGATAGTTCCCCACCGCCATCAGCACCTCTCCTTTGCCGATGAGGAAGTCCGGGTGGTCCGGGACGACATGCAGGGCGCGGTCAAAAAATGAGAGTGCTTCCTCGTATTCATGCATGGAGAGGTGCGTCACTCCTTCGTTGTACCAGCCGAGTGCATACCTCTTCTGAGGGGGGATGTGTACCATCGGATCACAGGAACGGATGATCTATTTGATCAATGCAATAGAATTTATAATTTTTTCTCGGTTCGTTATGTAAGTTTTCTGTTATCTCTAATTATTTTGATTTTTTAAGGAAAAACACCTTTAATTGCTTTGATGGGGGGTACAGGCGTTCAGATCCTCTGGTCAGGATGCACTTCCGCAGACGAAATGCCGTCTCATTTCAGGAATGTGACATCCGGTGGCATCCCGGCAGTCGGAGAGGTTTGTTCACGCAGGACAGATTTATATCCCCATCGCCCGAATGCTCAGGTATGGAACTGCTGGGCATCTCCATCGGCTGGATCCTGATCGTGCTCGGGGCACTCTTTCTCCTGATCGAGGCGTTCAACCCCGGTTTTTTCATCGCCGTTCCGGGAACGGTGATGATCATCCTGGGCGTGCTCTTCGTGATGGGGATCGATGTGTTCGGTTCGACGCTTGGCATCGTCGTGGGCGTGGTGACGGCGCTCGCGGCGGCGGCCGTCACGGTCTGGCTCTACGGCAGGATCACGCCGGACGATAGACCGACGACGATCAGCCGCGATTCGATCGTCGGCCATGCAGGTCGGGTGGTCATCGATGTCGTTCCCGAGAACATCACCGGCAAGGTGGCGATCGACGGCGTCGAGTGGTCGGCGCGTTCGGTTGCAGGGACGCTCCCGGCAGGGACAAACGTGGTGGTCGTGCGCTCGGAAGGGGTGCACGTCATCGTTGAGGAGGTACCATAATGGTGTTAGCCGAGATTCTCAATAATTTGATCACGATCTTTCTGATCTTGGTGATCATATTCATCATGTCGCGGGGCGTCGTGATCATCCAGCCCTATCAGCAGGGCCTGCAGATCCGCCTCGGAAAATATATCGGCCGGCTCAATCCCGGTTTCCGGTGGGTGATACCTCTGATCACGACCGTCGAGAAACTCGATCTCCGAACGACGGTGATGGACGTGCCCTCGCAGGAGGTGATCACGAAGGACAACTCGCCGACGAACGTTGACGCCATCGTCTATACGCGTGTGATTGACCCGGAAAAGGCTTTCTTCGAGGTCGCAAACTATCGGATGGCGACGGTCGCCCTCGCCCAGACCTCCCTGCGCGGCATCATCGGCGACATGGAGCTCGACGAGGTGCTCTATAACCGGGAGTTGATCAACACCAAGCTGCGGGACATTCTGGACCGCGAGACCGATCAGTGGGGCGTGAAGGTCGAGCGGGTGGAGATCAAGGAGGTCGACCCGGTCGGTGCGGTGAAGAACGCGATGACCGAGCAGACGGCCGCGGAGCGTGAACGGCGTGCGGCGATCCTGCGGGCCGAGGGCGACAAGCGCTCCGCGATCCTGCGGGCGGAGGGGAACCGGCAGAGCATCATCCTCGAAGCAGAAGGCGAACGGCAGAGCAAGATCCTGCGGGCCGAGGGCGAGCGTCTTTCGAGGATCCTGCAGGCGCAGGGCGAGGCGCAGGGGCTGCGCATTCTGTCCCTGGGCGCCCGGCCCCTGGATAAAAAGGCGATCACGGTCCTCTCCCTGGACGCCCTGCGGCAGATGGCCGACGGACAGGCGACGAAGATCATCTTCCCGTTCGAACTGACGAGCCTTGTGAAACAGAGCGCACGGTTCCTCGGGGCGACCGAGGAGATGCCAGAGGAGGAGGGTGCGGAGGCCGCTGAAATCCTCGACGATGCGATTCTCGGCACGATCCCGAAGCCCGAGGAGGTAGAACGGCTTCTCAAGCAGCTCGCAAAAGAGGTCGAGAGCGGCGAGACGATCGAGGAGTTGAAGACCGGGCCTGCCCATCAGGCCACGTGATTTTTTTCGGTTTTTTTGGGTCGGGCATGATACAACGTTTCGGGTGATTTCATCTGACAGATCACCGGTCTCCGATCCCTTCTGCCCGGTCCCGGCCCGCCGGGGTCTCGGCAGCCTCCGGTGGGATCGCGCCATCAATATTCCAGGGAACCATCTGAACTTCACGTGAACTACCCCGCACCTGTGTGGGCGGGGTCTTCTCGCTCCGCCCCCTTCACCCCCGCGAGATAAAACTCGGGCAGTGTCCTGGTTCAGCATATTTTTATTGATGAATATAATCACCCTCCTTTGTGAAGATCTATGAGGATTTCGATTAACCCGTTACATTTCCCCCGGTACTGTTGAACCACCTGCTTCCCCGGTACATTCCCCCTCTCTTTCGGTTCCTCCTTTCCTTTCGAACCGTTTTTCCCCTTTTCAGATGTGCTCGCGCAGAGGTTGTTACCCTGACATGCCCGGCGTTTTTAAAAATATCTTGATCTTGCGGCCTCATGTGGAAAGTGCAGAACTCCTACCGTACTGCAGAACCGCGGCAGCGAAAGGAATAGTGCTGTTCCGTTCCATCAAAAAAAGAGAGGCATTTTTCTGCATTGCATCGGGAGGTCCGGCGGCCGGATAACCGGGCTCAAATCGTGATCTTTCTGAAGAGATAGGACCCGAGCACCGTCATGGCGATGGTGAATCCGGCCAGCACCACAAAGCACACCATCGGATCGATCTGGGCGGTGCCGGAAAGGCCGTAGCGTAAACCTTCGACACCATAGGTCAACGGGTCCAGCAATGCGACGGGTTTGAGCCAGGACGGCAGACTATCGATCGGAAAAAGTGCTCCCGAAAGCCCGAAGATCGGGAAGATCACAAAATTCATGATGAGTTGAAACCCGTGCATATCCTCCATTCTTGAGGCGATGGCGATCCCGAACGCGGTGAATGCGATGCCGATGAGTATCATGAACAGAAAGGCAATAAGAAATCCGACGGCACTTACGATATTCAGGCCGATGAACACTGACAGCACCAGGATGATCACTCCCTGAATAAACGCGGTTGTTGCTCCTCCAAGTGTCTGGCCGAGCATGATCTCCAGCCGCGATACCGGGGCCACCAGCGTCTCTTTGAGAAACCCGAACTGTTTGTCCCAGATGATCTGTACGCCCGAGGAGATCGAAGTAAACAGGACGGTCATCGCGATGACGCCGGGTACGAGGAACTCAAGATAGCCTTCTCCCGTACCCGGAATTACCACGACCGAATTCAGTCCGAACCCCAGGACTAGCAGGAAGAAGAGGGGCATCCCGAGACTGCCGACAATTCTGCTTTTTGAGCGGACATATCGCTTGACGTTGCGCAGCCAGATGGCATATATAATATCCATGTTACCGCCTCGCAGTCCGATGAACCATACGCATACGTATTGCCTCCCTTCCGTCGGCTTCCTGTTCACGAATGGTTCTGCCGGTATAATACAGAAACACATCTTCGAGTGTCGGTTTACGGACAGAAATCGATGTGATCTCGATTTCGTTGCCGTTCAACAGGGTGACAATCTCAGAAAGGTGTTTGTCTGCGTTGTGCAGGTTGATCGTGACATAGCCGTCGCGTTGTTCGATCTGCTCGACCCACGGCGCCGTGATCGTCGAGGAGATCCGATCACCGTCCGGTGTCTGGATGGTGACCACATCCCCGCCGACCTTGTTTTTTAGATTCTGGGCTGTATCCAGAGCGATGATCGTGCCGTGGTCGATGATGGCGATCCTGTCGCAGAGTCTGTCGGCCTCTTCCATATAGTGGGTCGTAAGGATGATGGTGATGCCCATCTCTTCGTTTAACTGTTCGATGTACTTCCAGAGATGGTTTCGTGTCTGGGGATCGAGACCGAGGGTAGGTTCGTCAAGGAAAAGCACTTTCGGCCGATGAAGCAGTCCCCGTGCGATCTCAAGGCGCCGCCTCATGCCGCCGGAGAAGGTCTTGACAAGATCATTTTTCCTCTCTTCAAGTTCCACAAGAGTCAGCAGCTCGAAAATGCGTTCCTCTCTGATGTTTTTCGGGATACGATAGAGTCTGCCGTGGAAGTCCATATTTTCGTAGGCGGTCAGTTCTTCGTCCAGACTCTGATCCTGGAAGACGATTCCGATGGATTTCCTGACACCGTCCTCGTCTGTCAGCAGATCCCTGCCGTTGACCGTGGCGGTCCCGGAGGTCGGTTTTAGCATGGTGGAGAGCATGGAGATCGTGGTGGTTTTGCCCGCCCCGTTCGGGCCGAGCAACCCGAATATTTCCCCGCTTTCAATGTCGAACGAGATCTTGTTGACGGCAACGAAATCATGAAACATTCTGGTTAGATTTTCAACGTGTATCGCAGACATCAGATTCGATCCTCCTTAAATCGTCGATGCATTTTTCCAGAATCCTGGCGGCGCGATCATTGTTGTCGGGTGACAGATCGTCGATAACGATTCTGATTTCAAAGAGCAACCTGTAAAGTGTGGATCTGTCCTGTCCGAATATTTCTATGAACAGGTTTTTGAAAACAAGCATTTTTTCTCTTGATTCTTTTCGATGCTCCCGGATCTGTTGCAGTGTCTTTTCTCCGAACGGCGTGAGTCCAAAGATATTTTTAGAACGCTTTCCGGTTTCCACGATCCGTATGAGATGTTCTTCCTCCAGATCCTTCAACAGAGGATACAATGTCCCTTTGCTTGGAACCCATTTGCCTTCTGTTTTTTCCGCAATCTCTTTCAACAGGTCATAGCCTGACTTCGGTTCCTGGTGCAGCGAGTAAAGGATAAATAGCGTGGTCAGACTTCTTTCCTTTCCACATGTCGGGGTAAATTTCCAGAAGTCGTTCATGATTCACCCGAAGTGGAATTATAGTTCGGTACCGAACTGTTCATTATAGTACTATCAGGAACCCTATATTATCCTTTTGGTACTGGCGAGATTGTGTGGTATCCCGTAATCATTTGACCCCAAGTTTGCCATCTGGCTTCTGGAGGTGCTTCTTGCCCCAAAAATGTCCAGGATAGCCAGAATAGAATTTGACAGTTGTGTTAAATTTGTGAGTGAAATGCACGTTTTATTATCAGAATGCCCGGTCTGTCTGAAATTTAAGGTCAAAATAAGGAGATTTCGGGAGATATTTTTCTAAATACTTGGAACTGTCAAATTGTATTCCGCCACAATCTAAGAGATTTGGGTGGCGTGGCAAACTTTGTTAGGTTCAAGAGTGCATCCCGGTATCGGACGCTCAACTACAACCGGTCCGGGTTCAAGATCGATCGTGAACACAGCACGATCACGTTCTCAAAGATCGGAACACTTCCATTCAATATGCACCGGGCGTACACCGGGAAGGTGAAAGGTGTCCTGATCACCCGTTCCGGTGAGAGATGGTACGTGATCATTCAGGCAGAGCAAGAGGTTGCCGGG
>JASGMW010000062.1 GCA_030156225.1 Methanofollis sp. | reverse complement strand
GTCCTTCCTCTAAAATATTCTGATATCTCTTCTCAAATTCAGTTAGTTTATCCAATTCTCGCTTATTTTGAACAAATATGTAATCATAAACATTTTCAACTAACTCCGCAATTCCTCCCCGGTCTTTAGGCCGGGGACTCCTTGCGGAGTTAGTTGAAAACTGCATTGCGGGGGTAACAAAATGCGACCTCTTTCTCGGATTGATCACTCCCCATTACGGGAGCGGGAAAGATACGGACGGTCTTTCCATTACCCACCTTGAACTGAGAACAGCCATCGAACTCAACAAACCGCGCTGGCTTCTGGCCCATGATCATGTCATTTTCGCCAGATCGCTGCTGAACCATCTGGGGTATAAAGGAAAGAGCGGCCGTGAAAAACTTTCACTGGAAAAAAACCAGATCCTGGATGACCTTCGTGTCATTGACATGTACGAAGAGGCCATTCTCTCTCAGAAACCTCTGCAGGACCGACAGGGGAACCGGGTCCAGAAGTTCAGTTCCGGTGATGACGCTGCTCTTTTCGCTATGGCACAGTTCTCTCGCTATCAGGAAGCCGAGGCGTTTGTGCGTGAGAACCTGCACGACAGTGCCCATATTTCTCGAATCATCCAGGAAAGGGGAGGACAGCCATGAAACCGGAGAAGATGGAGGAGGTTCTGCTGCCCGGAGCGGACCAGAGCATTGAATCTCTGCCGGGGTGCCAGGATCTTGAGGTCGTCGGTTCGGTGGTCTGCGGGTTTCTCAATACGTCCGGTGGCTCTCTCGTCTGTGGCGTGAATGACAGAGGGGACATTATCGGTATCGATGACGCTGACACTGCAGCGAAGAATCTCGAACAGGGGCTGCTCCATGGCATTTCTCCCGGGGCACTGGTATCTGTTCAGATCCATCCGGTCGGAGAAAAGAGGGTGCTGGTTGTCGAGGTGCCGGCCGGCAAAGATCTACCGTACGCGTTTGAGCATGTGATCTATATCCGTGACGGTCAGACCACGAAAAAAGCTGATATCGAAACGATCCGCGATATGGTGCTCCGCAAACAGGTGGAGCCAGAGCGATGGGAGCGCCGTTTTTCTTCCGCCGACACAAAAGAGGATCTGGATGAAGACGAAATCCGTTCCACCGTGAATGCAGTGACTGAAAGGGCCAGACTCCAGTTTCGAGACAGTGGAAATCAGATCATGGTTCTTGAAGACCTTGGAGTGTGCCGCTATGGGCGCCTGACCAATGGCGGCGATGTCCTCTTTGGAGCCAATCCTGCCATGCGTTATCCACAGGTTCGGGTCCGTGCCGCCTGTTTTACGACAGACAGGGCAGATGACACTTACCGGGATATGAAATCCTTTGAAGGCCCACTGGTACCGGTTTTGGAGGAAGTTTACCGTTTCATTCAACGAAACACACCAACAATCTCACGTTTTGACAGGGACAATCTGAACCGGAGGGACGAGCCTCTCTATCCGGTAGCCGCTATCAGAGAAGGGCTGGTGAATGCGTTTGTCCACCGGGATTACAGCGATTTTTCCGGGGGGATTGCCGTTCACATTTATCCTGACCGTCTGGAGATCTGGAACGCCGGCAGGTTTCCTGAAGGTGTGACACCTGATAATCTCATGTCCGGGCATATCTCGGTGCTGCGCAATCCAGATATTGCCCATGTGCTTTATCTGCGAGGATTAATGGAAATGATAGGCCGTGGCGGTGTGATGATCCGGAAGGCCTGTGATAAACGCGGTTTACCTCCGCCAGAGTGGTCGGAGGATGACCGTGGTGTCACCTTAACCTTCTATGCCCCGGAAGTCACCCCGGAAGTCACCCCGGAAGTCATACGGATGCTCGGCGTCCTTGACGGGGAGATGTCGCGGCAGGACCTTCAGGACGCTCTCGGTCTGAAGGACAATGAACACTTCAGGAAAGCCTATCTGCTGCCGGCCCTCCGGGAAAATCAGATCGAAATGACACTCCCGGACAAACCAAAGAGCAGCAAGCAAAAATACTGGCTCACAGAGAAAGGACGCTCCCTCACCGGACAGGATCGCTCATGAACACAGTCGAGGATTTCGAAAACCCCCCCCGACAGCCCAATGAGTATGTCGATCCCTCCCCTCCGAAAGTACTATGGAGAATTTCGATGAACCTCCAATATACGTGGTAGATGCCAGGCGGGGTTTTTCGAAATTATCTCTTCACTTTTGCAATCAAGGACGAATACGCCCGTATCGCTGAACGCGGGAACTTCACGGGTGAAATCTTATCTCTGATCGACCGGGATGCGTGCCGCCCGCTCCTTTCGGATCTGTATACGAGCAATGATGGAAAAGGCGGTCGCCCGAACGATGCTGTCGTCTTCATGATCAAACTCCTCGTCCTTCAGCAGCGATACGGTCTTTCCGATCCGCAAGCATCGGATCGCCTTTCCTTCCGCCACTTTCTCGGCTCCCCGACGAGCATCCCGGATCATTCTGCCATCCGACTCTTCCGCGAACACCTGATCGCAACAGGGAAAGATACTGTCATCCGGGAAGAGTTGCAGCGTCGGATCGACCGGAAGGGCCTGACGATCCGGGATGCGAGTTTCATACCGCCATCGCTCAACGCCGCCTGCCCCTCCATCACTGCCTTTAACACCCCTCCCGTCGATCGTACTCTATGGATATCGAGGGATATGTCCGCCGGGCATTCGCCGCGGGCAGGGGCGAGGACGAGATCGTCGGGGCCCTCGCGCGCGAGATCGCCGCGATCAAGACGCAGATCTCCGACGAATCTGCCTCCGAACTCGCCCGCGCCGTCGTACAGGAAGTCAAAAACACCACCGGCCTTGAAGGCGACCTCTTCGCCTACGAACACTCGGGCGTCACCATGGGCGAGTTCGGTGTCGGTTCCCGCGGCCGCGGCGACTTCTTCGCCCACCGCCAGTTCCCGCGGATCATCGGCAACGCCGCCGCCGCCGTCGGCGTCGACGAAATGGACGACGCCGGGGCCGTCCGGGCCGGCGGACAGTACACCATCGCCACCGTCGACGGCATGCACTCCCGCCTCTCCGACTTCCCCTTCCTGGCCGGCTTCCACGTCACCAGGGCCACCCTGCGCGACGTCTATGTCATGGGGGCGCGGCCTGTCGCCCTCCTCTCCGACATCCATGTCGCCGACGACGGCGACATCGCCAAAATCTTCGACTACACCGCCGGCATCGCCGTCGTCGCCGAAGCGATGGGCGTCCCCCTGGTCACCGGCTCCACCCTGCGCATCGGCGGCGACATGGTCCTCGGCGACCGCATGACCGGCTGTGTCGGCGCCGTCGGCGTCGCCGACCATCTCACCCCCCGCAAAGAAACCAGACCCGGCGACGTCATCCTCATGACCGCCGGGGCCGGCGGCGGCACCATCGCCGCCACCGCCCTGTACTCCGGCTACCACGAGGTCGTCGAGGAGACCATCAACCTCCACTTCCTCAGGGCCGCTGAAGCCCTCCTGAAAAGCCCGGCGCTCGCCCACATCCACACCATGACCGACGTCACCAACGGCGGGCTCCGCGGCGACGTCTACGAGATGGCCGGGACCGCCGACTGCCGGATCGTCATCGACGAGGAGCACCTCAGATCCCTCGTGGAGCCGCGGGTGCTCGCCATGCTCGACGCCCTGGAGATCGACTACCTCGGCGTCTCCCTCGACGCCCTGCTCGTCGTCGTCCCGCCGGCGTACGCCGATGAGATCATGGCGGTCATTCGCGGTGCGGGCGTCCCCGTCGAGCGGATCGGCCGCGTCGAAGCCGGGCCCGCCGCCTCGGTCCTCCTCTCCGGCGGCAAAGAATGCGACTTCCAGCCGCGGTTCAGGGAATCGGCCTACACCCCGGTGAAAAAGGTCGTGGACACCGAACCCCGCGACTTCGACGAGATGAAGGAAAAGGTCAGGGCCGCCGCAGACGCCGCCGTGGCGAAAAAAGAGCGCATCCTCGACCGGCTCAGAAAGAGCGAGTAAAAGGGGGTCGGGAGGGGCCCGGGAAAATACGCCCGTTCCTTCCTTGTTTTTGCGATTGGCAGCATCGATCCGGGCCCGGACCGCCGATATCCGGAAAATAGGCAGAAAAACGCCCTGATACGCGAACGCAGCATGAAAAGCGCGTCCATATCCGCCCCCTGACGCCCCGAATTACCGGCAGAGATTTCAGGGTCGGCGGCACCCGGAGCACCCGTCAGAAGGGAGGGAGATCCACAGGAGATCGGCGCGATCGAACCCCGGCCATGCTGCACGGAAAGAGCGTTCCGGGAACGAAAGCGGGCGATCCTCACCCATCCCGACACGTGCTGCCCGGGCCGGTTCACGCCCCTTTTTTCCCGCTTGCGCAGACGTTGAACGCGAGGGACGGGCACCGGCGCTCGATGAGCGGCTCGGCGCGCTGTGCGACATCGAAGAGGGGTTTGGAAAGACTGACGTGGGCGAACGAACACCTGTTCACCCGCGTCTCCACAAACCCCGCGGCCACAAAAAGGTCCTGCATCTCCTCCTCGGTATAATAGTGCTCGCCGAAATCCCCGACCCCGATCCGGCGCCAGTGCACCCGTTCGCCCAGCCGGTAGACCGCCGGCAGCGCCGAGGTGAAGACGTTGCGGCCCAGGGTGCAGATCGCCGCCCGCCCGCCAGGCCGCAGCACGCGCCTGACCTCGGCGAGCATCGCCGCCGGATCCGAAACATAACTGAAGGCCAGAATGCTTGAGACGGCATCGAACGAATTGTCCTTGAACGGCAGTCTGTCGGCCGTCCCGGCCATCACGTGATCGAGCCCGTTCTGGAACCTGGCCTCATGCACCATCGCATACGAGAGGTCCAGCCCCACCGCCGTCCCGCCGCAGGAGAGATAGTGGGCCATAAACAGCCCGGTGCCGCAGCCGAGGTCGAGCAGGTCGCCCCCCTTCGGCAGGCACTGCATCACGTGCTCCCTGATATGACCGTGGTACCGGCTCCCCACATCCCCGCCGTACCGGGAATCGTAGACCCCGGCCACATGATCGTAGTGCTGGCGTATCTTTTCGAGGTCGCTCCTCATGAAAACACCTCTCTGCTGATCCGGGCAAGCAGAGCGTTGATCTGAATAAACTCGTTGCCGCCCCGCCTGATCACCAGGTCGGCGTCGGCCAGGGCGACGGCGATCCGCGGGTCGTTGTACCCCCGTTCGGCCGCCTTTGCAAGTTCCCTGATCACCTCGGGCCCGGTGAGCCCGTAATCGATGAACAGGGACTCGGCCCGCTGGCGCGCCGCCGGAGGATCGCCCCCCATCAGCGCCGCAAAGGCCGAGGCGGCGACAATCTCGGTCTCCGACGAGGTGGTCGCCGCCAGATCGACCGGCCCCTCAGACTCCGCAAAGAGCTGGAGCAGGATCATCGCCCGCCGCAGGTCGCCCCCGGCCGCGGGGACGATCAGGTCGAGATCGTCCCCTGACACCGGGCCCGCCGCACTCCCCTCCTTCTCCAGGATCGCAGTGAGCCGCTCCCTGATCAGGGCGTCCTCCAGCGGGACGAAGGTGAGCGGGAGACAGCGCGATGCGATCGCCGGGATCACGGCGCTGCCGTTGGTGGTGAGAAAGACGAACCGGCAGGTCCCTGAATACCGCTCCATGATCCGGCGCAGCCCCTGCTGGGCCTCGCGGCTGATCGCCGACGCCCCCTCGAAGACCATCAGTTTGAACGCGGCGTCGAGGGGCCGGATCGCGGCGTACCACTTCACCAGATACTTGAAATTCGTCAGGAAACTCTCGTCTTTCTGATAGATGTGCCCGAACCGCTCGTCCGATTCGAGGTACTTTTTCCCCTGCTCGAAGAGATCGGCCGCGGGAAAAACCGTCGTGTTCTCCTGCCAGTTCACGCCGTACAGGCCCCTGGCGAGCGCCTCCACGGCGACGCTCTTGCCGGTCCCGGCCGGCCCGACGATCAGGAGATGCGGGACGTTCCCGGTCTCTGCAAAGGACGCCAGCGTCCGCACCGCCTCGTCCTGTCCGAGAATGCCGTCGAAGGTCGACGGCCGGTATTTTTCACTCCAGAGCACGCCCCGCCTCCTCCAGCCGTGCGGCGATCTCGGCGAGCGCCTCCCGCAGATACGCCCTCCCGTCCACCGCAGCCGCGCGTTCCCGCGCCCCGGCCGCCGGCATCGTCAGGCACGCCGCCGTGATCGCCGGCACCGCCCGCTGCACCTCGTCGATCACCGGCAGGGTCGCCGTCTGCGCCGTGCGGGAGAGCGGGTTCAAATCGACGGCGATCACCGCCTTTCCCATCTGCCGCAGGGCGGCGCACCGGTCCCCGTCTTCGAGCGGCACCAGCACCAGATCGGCGGCGCCGATCCCCGCGGGCAGACAGAGGGCGCGGTCGTGGGAGAGGGGGATCAGCCGCTCAGGGACGCCGGCGAGGACGTCCACGCCGTGCTCCTCAAGAAGCGCCGTAATCAGTTGCATCCGCTCCTCGGTCCGGTGGAAGAGGTTCACCTCCACCAGGGCGCCGCTCGCCTCCTGCAGGGCGGCGAGCTGGTGGGCGCAGAGTGCGGCGGTGTTCCCGTTCACCGAGATCACCGGACGCCGTGCGGCGAGCAGCATCGCCGCCGCATCCAGCTCGGCCCGGGCGGCACTCTTCGTCGTCCGCTCGCCGAGCAGGTAGTCGAAGGCCTCGCCGCGCCCCTGGGCGATCAAACCCTCGGGCGCCACGATCCCGGCCCGCTGCGCCGCAGCCAGACGCTCCCGCACCACGAGAGCGGCATAGCGCGGATGGTCCCCCGGGATCACGCCCGCACCTCCAGCAGTCTGAACCCCTCTCCGGCGACATGCATGGCGATCGGCGGTGCAAACCTGGAAAAAACCCCGGCCGCGCCGTCGCCGACGGCAAACACCCCTCTGCCGAGCATCGTCATGCTCGCCCGCACCCCGGCGGCGTCGCAGGCAGCCAGCACCCCTGCCACTTCCCGGGGAATGAGCCCGCTCTTCTCGGCGAACGCTCTGGACAGCCTGAAAAACGCAGAAAGATCAGTCGGGCACCCCTCAGGAAAGGCAGCTGCGATCCGGTCGATCTGCGCCTGCGACCCGATCACCGCGGGCGTCGGGAGCGGACCGAACGAGACCGCCCAGATCGTCTCGTCCGGAAAAAACCGCCTGATCTCCCCCTCCGGTCCGGGCGTCGTCCGGCAGACGATCCCGCCGCCCTGGCAGGCGGCCACGTCGCCGAGACCGGTATTGTGCACGACCTCGGCCTCGTGCGCGAGGGCCGCAATGGCCCGGCGATCCATGCCGAGATCGAAGAGGGCGTTGACCGCCGTGATCGAAGCGAGCAGGGCCGCGGCAGAAAGACCGAACCCGGCCCCGATCGGGAGCCGGCAGGTCGTCTCCACGCGTGCCCCGACCCCGAGCCGCTCCAGCGCGTACTCGACCGGCGGCGATCCCGCCGCTTCGGAGAGGAGCGCCCCGCGCTCGTCGGTCAGGCCGACCACGATCTCGGTCGCCTCTGCGGCCGAGGCCGAGGCCCTGACCCCCTCCCTGATCACGATCCCGGCCCCCAGACTCCCGGTCGTCGCCGGGCAATCGCCCGCCACCTTCATAAAATACCCGGAGATGTGCCCGGGCGAGAACGCTACAGCAGTGCGGACCATATCGCCGTCGCCACCTCCTCCTTCGTCCCGGCCACCCGCCGCCTCATCTCTCTCGTCATCATCTCGAACTCCCCGCCGGCAGCCCCCATCGCCGGCGGCGCATTCATCACCACCATGAAAACGCCGGCCGCCAGCATCGCGTTCGCCCGCGCCTCCTCGTCCCGGCCGAGTTTGAAGGCAACCACCGTCCCGGAGAATATGTCGAGCACGGCGTCCAGCACCTTCGGCAGCGGTTCGAGGCGGATCGTCGTCGCCGCCCCGCTCGGGATCTTGCCCTCCGCCCGCCCGGGCAGAAAATCGGAGATCGCCGCCGCCGAGAGGTAGATGTCCGCCTCCCGCACTTCCTCGAGCACGGCCGCCATCATCTCCCCGGCCGTCCCGGCGTGCACGTTCCGCACGCACGGGAACCGGCCCGCGTGGACGACCGTCACCCCGGCCCCGAGCCTGAAGGCTTCGAGTGCGAGAGCGCGGCCCATCCGGCCGGTCGATCTGGTGGTGAGCACCCTCACGTCGTCCACCGCCTCGGCGCAGGCGCCGCTGGTGATCAGCACCCGCTTTCCGGCCAGGGGCCGATCCGCAAGGGCCCGCTCCGCGTACAGGACGATCTCCTCGATCCCGGCGATCTTCGCCTTTCCTTCCTCGATCCGCGGCGGCACGACGTCCACGCCCCACGCCCGCAGGCGATCGAGGTTTGCGGCGACCGCCGGGTGGCGGTACATGCTCTCGTGCATCGCGGGTGCGACCGCCACCGGCATCCCGCGGCCGAGCGCCGTCGTGGCGAAGGTTGTAACCGGCGTATCGTCGATGCCGCAGGCGATCTTGCCGACGGTATTCGCGGTGCAGGGGGCAACGAGCAGGAGATCGGCGCTGCCGCCGTCCCCGCAGTACAGCACGTGCTCCACCATCCCGGTACAGCGGACGATCGCCGCCCGGCCCGTCGCATAGGTGAGGGCGTCCGGGTGGACGATCCCGCAGGCCGCCTCGCTCATCACCGCCTGCACGACGGCCCCGCGCCGCCGCAGCTCGTGGACGAGCCTGACCGTCTCGACCGCTGCAATGCTGCCGGTAACGCCCAGAACAATCGTTTTCCCTTCGAGTTTTCCGCCACCGGTCATGAAAGCACCAGATCGTGTACGATATGCCATATATGCGGCCCATATTTCTTTACCTTGCGGGTGACGATGCCGACCTCGAAACCGGCCGTTTCAACCGACGCCCTGACTGCACCGGAGACGTCGCCGAGGGCATGGAGGTGGAGTGCGGTCCCTGCCCGGGCGTGGGCGAGGGCGTCCGGGAGAAACGAGAGCGCGTCGAAATGCCCCATCACGATCCGGTCGTAGGTGCCGGCGAGCAGGGTGCGGCAGTCCCCGCACTCCGCCCTGACCTGTTCGGAGAGCCCGTTTTCCGTCACATTCCCGGTCAGGTAGCCGAACGAGACCGGGTTGATTTCCATCGCGTGCACGGCGGCGCCGGCCGCCGCCATCGGCAGGGCGAAGTAGCCGATCCCCGCGAACATGTCGGCCACCCGCTCACCCTCGCGCACGCTCCGGCCCATGCGCGCCCGTTCCTCCAGGTTCCCGGCCGCGTACATCACCTCGGCCGGGTTGAGCCGGTACCTGATCCCGTTCTCGCGGTGAAGAACCTGATGCTGCTCGCCGTACAGCGCCTCCACCGCGGGCAGACGGCGGACGCCCTCGATCGCCGCGAGGTACAGGACGCAGGCCGGCCGCCGCCATGCGAGGATCGCCGCCACCTCGTCCTCAGTCGGCCGCCGCCCGCGCACGACGGCGGTGTCGCCGATCATCTGGAAGGGCCGGCCGCGGTACGGCTGCCGTTCCGGGAGTTCGCCGTCGCAGGCATAGCCCTCGCGCACCGGGACGCAGGCGTTCTCCCCCTCGACGTACGGCCGGCGCGAGGGATCGGCCCACGGCGCGCGCACCGCCCGCGCGATCTCTTCTCTCCGGACCCTCCTGACCCGCATGTTCACCCGACAGGCACGAACTGCCCGGTCTCGCCGTCCCTGATCGCCAGCATCGACCCCCCCTCCTCGGGGTGAAGCCAGGGCAGCGCCCGGCACTCCACCGCTTCCTGTGTCTTCGGATCCAGAATGCCGATCACGCCGTCGTCCAGATAGGCGACGAGCGCGCGCTCGGCATCGCCGACATTCCCGACGAGCCGCTCGGCCTCGTCCTCCCTGACAACCCGGTTCGTGCCGTCCTGGAGATCAAAGACCTGCAAATGCCCCTGCGCCGCCGAACGCACCTCGAAATATCGACCGTGGCTGACGACGACGTCGCCCCGCTGATACCGCGGCAGACGAATGAGAAAAGTGATGCGATAGAGTTTCTTTCCGTCTCTCTCCCCGACGAGCTTCGGATGGGTCGAGAGGCGTCCGCCGAGGGCCGAGATGATCTCTCCGGCGAGGAGCTGCCCCATGCGGTTCGAGCCGACCACGATATCGAGCCCGTCCTTCGTCGTCTCGACCTTCGATACGAACGAGAGCCGTTCGCCAGATTCCTGGAGCGAGGTTTCGAGTTCTCCGGCGATCCCGGCCGCCCGATCGATCTCGCGCACCGAGGGCCGCCGGTCGGTCGCCCGCACCTGGATAATCCCCTCGTAATAGCCGCCGCTGATCCGGTTGCACCGGTCGCACTGCTCCCTGACCCAGACGATCCTGGTGGTGCAGGTGCCGGCGACCGGAACGCCGTACAGCAGGCCGCGGACCTCCGCGGCGACCGCCGTCCGGTTCGGGCTCGTCTCCCTGAAGGTGAACTCCGCTTCGGGGCGCCGCAGGTCAGGATGGAAATGGAGCGCCGAATACGCCAGCTCGTGCAGCAGGGCCTCCCGGTCGACCGTCGTATCGCTCCAGGTCTTTCCCTGTTTTCTGGAATCGCAGACTGGACAGTAGACAGTCTCCACTCTCGGATCGCAGGTGAACCACTCCGTCCCGGCCGCCCGGCACTCGTTGCAGAGTCCGGCCGATGGTTTGCCGCATTGCGGGCAGACGCTCCTGAGAATTTCCATGATCAGACCGCGATGATGATGGCGTGCGGAACGCCGCCGACGCGCAGGCATCCCTCTTCGGTGATCAGTCCCATGGAAACGGCGATCCCGACCGCCTTCTTCCCCATGAGATTCACATTGCAGGCCTGCTCGAGGGCGGCGCGGACCTCCTCCTCGGTCGCCCGTTCGGTGCCGTAAAACGCCGGGGTGACGGCGATCTGCACATCGCCGTGGCTGAGGGTGGTGTTGAGCAGGTCGGCATCGCAGACCGCCACCACCTCGCCCTGCGGGGTGCGGTGGACCTTCAGGTACATTGCTATTATGTCGGCGGCCCCGGTAAAAAAGAGGCGGATCAGTCTAGAGAACGATCTCCACACCGTAGACCCGCGCCGGAGTTTCGGCGTGGATGCGCCATGCGTCCTCGGGCGTGATCGCACCGCTCTCCAGCAGGCGGCGGGTGATCCTGGGCACGGACTTCGGCCCCATCACCGCTCCGGGCCTGGTGTTCTCGTCCATGTAATCGGTCTCCATCATGAACCGCCGGCCGGCCCGCGCCATCCCGGCCAGCCCCTCCTGCTTCGCAAGAAAAGACGGAACCAGAGGGGTTTCGGGCACGGCATAGTGCTTGACCACCCTCCCTGCATCCATGCCGGCCCGCGCAGCCAGGTCGAGGATATCGGTGCAGGGGCCGCTCTCCGCGTGGACCTGGAGAGCGCACCCGGTCTCGGCGCTCAACTCCAGCGCCCGCACGAGCACCCGTTCCGATGCTTCGGCGATCTCCGGCGCCACCGGGAAGTGCGGCCTCCCGCTCTTGAGGGCGACGGCCCGCCCCTCCTCGACATATCCGGCCGCCACCTCGAGCCCGGCGCAGACGATCTCTTCGGCCGCGGGCAGGCCGACGGTCTCCGCGTACTTCAGGAGTTCGACCGGGTGGACGCCCAGTACCGGAAAGACGACGATGCCGACGCCCCGCACCAGATCGGCCACGCGGAGCGTCTCGTCGAAGGCCGTCCGGTAGTCGGCGCCTTTCGTCGGCACCACGCCCAGGGAGTAGGCGGGCAGGGAGACCATGAAGAGGTGCGTCCCCCCGGCCCGCCGGAAATCCTTCGCCGCCTCGACGCCCCGGCCTGCACGCGGGTTGAAGTGGATGTGGTCGTCGGTGATCGGAACCTCAGGAGGTTTCATCGATCTCTCTGATGCTCATCATCGGGTATTCGCCGGTGTAATGCAGGTCGGCGACGCAGCGGGCGCCGCCGTATCGGGTCGTGATCATGACCGCGAACATCTCGCCCCGCAGCTCGGAGTAGCCGAACGGGTTCTCGGTCATCAGATCGCGATCGAGCCTGACCGTGATCCCGGTCACATAGGGCTGGAGCCCGACCGCCCCTTCGATCGCCGCCTCGACGCTCGACGCCGTCGCCCGCGAGATCGGGGTGCCGACCCACTGGTGGTACAGGGCGCCGAGTTTGATCCCGGCCTCGAAGACCGCCTGTTCCCTGTCAGAAACCATG
>JASGMW010000061.1 GCA_030156225.1 Methanofollis sp. | reverse complement strand
ACAGCGATGCGCTGCTATCACCTCTCTTTCTTATACTGATCGAACGGTTCTAACGGATCTGTTCTTGCGATGAATTATTGCCTGTACCAATAGAGGGACGGAGTGCCCAAACGGATATGTGCTCTTCTGAATTGTTGTTCGGAGATCACGTCTGGCATGAGGAACGCTGAAAACGAAATGAATTCTGGGCAGCTGCCCCGATCCACATCTCGCTGACGATGTCTGCCGACTCCTCAGCAGGATTGATGAAAACGATTTATCGGCATGATCAATGCTCTGCTCCGTGCACACTGCAAAAAACCAGAGAGAAGAATGCACAGGGCAATGATCGTCGACGGTTTGGCCATTCCCCTTGACCTCAACATCTTCAAGAAGAGGATCAAAATATCCGATCTCACCGAAAAATACTGCCGGTGGAGATATTTCGCCACAACAGACTATGATCTCGGGTTCAAATTCACGCGTATTTTTTTATTTTGCGGGGTACAGGGGTGGAGCGGGAAGACCCCGGCTTTTAGGCCGGGGATGAAAGCAGAACCCTTTTGATGTTCTTCTTGCAATACCTTTGTGTTGTTGGAGATCATAGTCCAACCGTTGTCGGTGTACATTGAGCCAGGGTCGACCGTCGAGAGCGGGGCCGCGCCGGCCACCGGCACAAGGACCGCTGCAATAAGGAGTGCTGCAATGAACATGGCCAGAATGCCTTTTTTTCCATTTCCAATCCCTCCTGCTCGCACCCGGAGGCGCGGCACCGCATCGGCTATCAAGGATGACAACCCGGAGCACCACAGCCTCCGGGCGAAGCGTTGGGGATCGGGAAGTACGTCGGTTCGGATCCCGGTTCAGATGTCCACGGCCAGAAGAATACTCGCAATAATCGATACCCTTTCTGTCGCAATCCTTTACACGTCAGAAAAACGCAAGATTGTTTCTCGATTCAAAAAATGCGCGGCATTTTGCGGCCGGTCAACCCAACCTGCACCTGGTGGATCTTTTGTGAGTATCTCATGGCCTCTTAATATGATAGAGAAGAGATGATTTTAGAACTCCTTCTCCGAACAGATGGAGGGTTTAACAAAGCCCTGCCATGACGAGAGTGTGAGTGGGACCGTGATCTTCTCCTTTCAGGGGTGCTGCCTCTTCCTGTACAACAGAACAAGAGCGGCGACAATTCCAACTGCACTCCCATGAACAGGGGCTGTTCCTCTGACCAATAGAAGAGATTGTTCCCCTGGGGTACATCTGAAGGCCCCTCTTCATGACGTTTGAGAAAAGTCATTTCATCGCTTTCTATTGACCATATCGTTCTCGCAGTACGCCGGCAGTTTCGTTCTGAAAAGCAGGGGAACTTTCGAGGCGCCTGATCCCCGACGTCCATATCCGATCCAGGTCATGTCATTGCTGTGCGCAATCGCTGTTGTCGTGTATGTTTCTCCTGCTTAAGCGTGTCCGAGGTAGAAGCCTCTCCCGACTTCCCAGCCTGCCCCCTCCATCCAGACAACAACCGCCTCTGCCGGTACGACCCGGTTTTCTGAGGAGTTAAGACGCATCTCCATGCGTGCCTTCTTCCCTATCCCCGGGGTGAAGGACTCCGGGACATAGGAGACCTGTACGCCTTCGGGCAGTCCGTCGGTCCGGACGATCCTGATGCTGGTGTCGGTCTCTGAGGAGACGATGATCGGGAGGGTCGCCGATGCATTCGGTCCCAGAAGCAGTGTCGGCGCTCCCGGTTGATCGGCTCTGACCTCTTCAAAACCCGAGGAGTTCTCCGTATCGAATGTAAAGAGGAAAGGAGAAGGCCCCTCCTCTCCCGATGGAGCATTGATGATCGGTTTGTCCATGATGTCGGGCTGGAATGTGGGGGGTGTCGGGACAGGGGTCACACTGCCGGGCTCTTCTCCCGTCAGGCACCCCGCCGTGATGATGGCGCACCCCAGCATCGTGAGGGAACACAAGAGGGCCAGAATGTTTTTCTCTTTAATCATGCTCCTTTCCTCTTTCATTTTCTTTTCACTCCTCAGACAGAGGACCCGCCCACATGCGTCGTCTCAATTCTATCGTCAGTTGTCCATTGTGCAGAAATTGAGACATATTGCTCATTTGGTGTGTACGTATACCAATCAAAGGTCGTACGTGGCCTATACCAGGAATCATCTGAAGTTCTTGTCCAATCCTCTCTAATAGGGCGTGTTTCCACTCTGAAACTTTCCGTTCCGCTGTCTAGATATAGTTCAGTGGAACCCATCAGCCAATCTACGCGTGTCGCAGGATTGTCGGAATCGTCATAACTGCTGGTCTCCCATGCGCCGGAGTCCGGATTGCGCAAGTGGAACCAATAGACACCGTTTTCGAGGTACAAATAGTATTCCATATAGGGCGGGCTGTTCGTCGTCTTGTCCAGCATGGTATAATAGGTACCATCGTCCCATATGACTACCCAGTAACGGTACCTGCCGTCATCACGGATCTGGCTGATAAATTCTGCAGTATTGTCCTGACCATTCAGATAGATTTCGATCTCGTGGTAGCTGGTGAACGATCTTCCGTTGTTGGAGTATGAGGAGGGATCAAGAATTCCTGTGACTCCAGTGACAGTATATGATGAATCTCTGACATACTGGGCTCTCTCCTGATATAGTGTACGGTCTGCCAGTACCGCCGGGTTCATTGTGGAAGATAAGGGGAAATCTTCTTCTGTGTCCACGACTTCGTCGGCATATGTCTTTATATTCTCTTTGAATTGTGAGATGTCTGAATATTCAAGGAGTACATCATTTGGAAATTGAATGGTGATATTGTTACCGTTCTTTTCGGAATGTACAATATCTTTCGGCACCCAGAGGACCAGAATTGATTCATCGCCAGCACCTGTGATTAAATCAGCAAGTTCTTCTGGAACAGGGACTGTGGAACCGGAAGATACCGTTTTTGTCAGGATATGGTCTTCTGGCTGGGAGATCGTGATCATGTCTGATTCTGGATTTTGATCAGATCGATCGATCCAGGATGATGAAAAGACTGCTCCGATGAATTCAACAGGCTGTGTGTTCACACGGGATTCTGACATCGCTGGCTTTATCGAGACCTTATCAAGAATACTGGGTTGGAACTCTGGAGGTGTTACACGTTTGACATCCTCCGCTGTGGGAACACTTATTAAGTCCTCCTGTTCATTTCCGGCACTTGCCACGGGGGTCAGGAGCATCCCTCCAAGGAGGAGCCCTGCGAAGAAGACGAGTGCACTTCTATTTTTTCTCTCCATTTTTCTCACCTCTCTCCTCCAGAGGCGCGGCACTGCATCGGCTATCAAGGATGACAACCCGGGCACCACAGCCTCCGGGCGAAGCGTTGGTGTCGGGAAGTACGTCGGTTCGGATCCCCGACCCCGGCGGGACACCGGTTCAGGTGTCCACGGCCTCAAGTATACCAATAATAATATATACTATTTCTGGTACAATCCTCTACACGTCAGAAAAACGCAAGATTGTTTCTCGATTCAAAAAACCCACACTATTTTGCGGCCGGTCAGCCCGACATCCCACAACAGATCGCCCTCCGACCGGACAGTCTTCGTTTCTTTCTTGATTCGACTGAAAAGTGACGGATTCCTGGCGACCCTCATGTCCGCCTGAACATCGCCGCCAGTTCGTCGGGGGAGAAGGAGACGATGGTCGGGCGGCCGTGCGGACAGGTGTACGGATTTTTCGTGCGGGCGAGCTGGTCGAGGAGGCGGCGCATCTGCTCCTGAGACAAACGATCGCCCGCCTTGATCGCACTCCGACAGGCGACGCGTCTCAGAACCGCCTCCCGCCGCCCGACCGGATCGGCAGGGCTCTCCCTGATCAGGGCGGAGACGAGGTCCCTGATCACCTCGGGCTCTTCGAGTTTTCCGAGCACCACGGGAATGGCGTTCACCGCATATGTTGCAGGACCGAATTCTTCAAGGCTGAAGCCCTCTTCCGCAAGGGCGGGAAGAACCTCCCGTGCAAGTTCTGCCTCCTGCGGCGAGAAGGTGATCAGCACCGGCACGATCAGTTCCTGCGATCCTGATCCGGTCCCGTTTTTTTCCTGCACCTGCTCGTAGAGAACGCGTTCGTGGGCCGCGTGCTGGTCGATGACGATGAGCGCGCCGTCCCCTGCCGACCCGACGATATACATATTGTCGATCTGGCCGATCACGTCGATCTCAGGGAGAAGATTTCGTTCGACGCCGGAAAGGGGCAGTTCGCTCTGCCGCAGCCTCCGGTCGGTGAGGGTGAAGGGGGCGCGGCTCTCCCCCACGCCCGGGACGGATGCAGGGATCTCGTGAGGCGCCGGCATGGAGGAAATGACCGGGAACACAGGTTTCGGACCGGCTGCGGCGCGGAGATCCCTGCTCCCGAGAGCCGCGTGGACGGCGTCGGCGATCGCCCCGTAGATCTCTTTTTCACGGCTGAGCCTCACCAGTTTTTTGGTGGGGTGGACGTTGACGTCGACGAGCGATCCGTTGATGCCGATGCTGAGGAAAGCGACCGGAAAACGGTCTTTCGGGAGAAGAGTGCCATAGCCCTCCTTTATCGCCCGCACGATCTGGAGAGATGATATGGGGCGGGCGTTGATGGAGAGAAAGATCTGGTACTGGTCGGCCCGCGAGAGCGCCGGGCCGGAGATGTAGCCGCCGACCCGGACGAGGGGCGTTTCGAGAGCGAGAGGAATGAGTTCTTTTGCAACGGCCGTCCCGAAGAGTGCGGCGACCGTCTCCCTGAGGTCGTCTGTGGCGTGCGTGGCGATCCGCTCCCTGCCGTTGTGCAGGAGACGGAACGAGATGTCTGGCCTGGCAAGCGCCGTCTTCTCGATCACGCCGTGGATATGGGCGAGTTCGGTGTGGAGGGATTTGAGAAACTTTCGCCGCGCCGGGGTGTTGAAGAAGAGGTTGCGCACCTCTATGCTTGTCCCCTCCGGGGCACCGACTTCGGTGACCCCGGGAGCGTCGCCGCCCCGTATCGCAACCTTTGTGCCGGCGATCTGGTCGCCGCCCCGCTGCCGCGTGATCAGGGTGACGTCAGAGACCGAGGCGATGCTCGGCAGGGCCTCGCCCCTGAAGCCGAGAGTGAGCACGCGGTCGAGATCGTCGATCCGGCTGATCTTGCTGGTGGCATGCTCCTTGAAGGCGAGCGCGGCGTCGCCCCGTCCCATCCCGACGCCGTCGTCGACCACCCTGATGGCGGTCACGTGCTGTCTGTCCGACGTCACCTCCACCCTGACCAGAGTCGCCCCGGCGTCGATGGCGTTCTCCACGAGTTCTTTGACGACCGATGCCGGGCGCTCCACCACCTCGCCGGCGGCGATCTGGTTGACCGTACGTTCGTCCAGCACCTGAATGGTCGTGTCCATGCCGTTCATCTGGCGTCCTCCTCGCCGGCGATCTTCTTGAGTGCATAGATCTTTTCGAGAGCGGTCAGCGGCGTCAGGGTATCGGGATCGATCTTCTTCAGTTCTTCTATGACGGGATTGGGCCGTTGCGGCGCGTCCGCACTATCGCCGACCAGGAGCATCTGGGTGTAGCGCCGGCCTTTGCGGTCGGGAGACGGCACGGCGTCGACGGTCTCCTGCAGCACCTTCTCCGCCCGCTGCGTCACTTTTGCCGGTACTCCCGCAAGGCGCGCGACATGGATGCCGTAACTCTTGTCGGTGGCGCCCGGGATGATCTTCCGCAGGAACACCACGTCCGATCCGGTCTCTTTAACGGCAAAATGATAATTTTTAACGTGTTTTAACTCGGATTCCACGTCGATCAACTGGTGGAAGTGCGTGGCGAAGAGGGTCCGCGGCCCTTTTCCTCTGGTGCCGTGGAGATATTCGAGGACGGCTTTTGCAATGGAAAACCCGTCGATGGTGCTGGTCCCCCGCCCGATCTCGTCGAGAATGACAAGGCTTCGTTCGGTGACGTTGTTGAGAATGTTCGCGAGTTCCTGCATCTCGACCATGAAGGTGCTCCGGCCGCTCGCAAGGTCGTCCGACGCTCCCACCCTGGTAAAGACGCGGTCGACGATGCCGATCGATGCATGGGATGCCGGGACGAAACTTCCCATCTGGGCCATGATGGTGATCAGGGCGACGGCCCGCATATAGGTTGACTTTCCGGCCATATTCGCCCCGGTGATGATGAGGATCTGGTCGCCTTCGCTGTCGAGAACGGTGTCGTTGGGAATAAATGTCCCGGAGGTTTTTTCCTCGACGACAGGATGACGCCCGTCCCTGATGACTGTTTTGAGGCTTGCGTTGAGTTCAGGACGCGTATAGGAGTTTCTGAGCGCGACGTCGGCGAGGGCGGCGTGAAGATCGAGGACGCCGACGGCCCTGGCGGTCTCCTGAAATCTGGCGACAGAGGCGGCGAGCGTTGCGACGAGGTCTGAGAAGAGGTCGGCTTCAAGGGAGAGCAGGCGGTCCTCGGCGTTGGCGATGAGGATCTCCTTCTCTTTCAGGGCCGGGGTCGTGAACCGTTCGCCGTTGGCCGTCGTCTGCCGGCGATCATAATCGTCCGGGACGAGATGGAGATTCGGTTTCGTGACGTCGATCGTGTAGCCGAAGACGCGGTTGTATTTCACCTTCAGCGACTTTATGCCGGTTCGTTCGCGCTCTTTCTGCTGAAACTCCGCGATCCACGAGCGCCCGGACCCGGAGAGCCCGTGCAGTTCGTCGAGTTCGGCGCTGTAGCCCTCCCTGATCACCCCGCCGTTTTTCAGGTTTGCCGGGGGGTCGTCGTTTACAGCCCGGCCGATGAGATCCGTCACGTCGGTGAAATCCCCGAATTGTTCGAGAGCGCTCCTGATCTCGTCGGGCGCATCTTCGGCGAACAGATCCCTGATCCCGGCGACGCGCCGGAGCGAAATGCTGAGGGTGACGAGATCGCGGGGCGTTGCGTTCCCATAGGCGATTCTTCCGGCGATCCGTTCGATATCGGCGCATTGCCTGAGACGGTCCCTGAGATCGGTGCGCACCGCGGTCTTCCGGCAGAAGTATTCGACGGCGTCGAGGCGGGCGTTGATCTTCTCTGCGGAGATCAGGGGGTTTACAAGGTGCCTGCGCAGGGTTCTGCTCCCCATCGCCGTTCTGGTCAGGTCAAGCACATGGAGAAGGGTGCCTTCCTTCCCCTCGCCCCTGATGCTCTCGGTGATCTCAAGATTTTTCAGGGTGATCGCATCGAGCATCATTCTGTCTGCCGGCGCCCTGACCGCAAGGCCGGTGATGTGGGAGAGGGCCGAGTACTGGGTCTCGGTGGCATAGGCGAGAGCCGCCCCGGCCGCCCTGACAGCGGCGTCGAGGTCGGCGCAGCCATAGCCGTCGAGAGAGACCGTACCGAAGTGGCCGAGAAGAAGATCCCGTGCGGCGTTCAGGGAAAACGCATCTTCCCGAAAATGGGTGACGAGCACGTCGAGGTCGCCGAGACGCGTCTCCAGACCGGCAGGCAGGGCAGAGCCGACGATGCATTCCTGCGGCCGATACCGCTCCACCTCGGAGAGAACGGCGGCGAAGTCGCGGTCGCCGGCGCACTCCTCCACGAAAAACTCTCCGGTGGAGATGTCGAGGAACGCAAGCCCCCATCGCGTCCCGTCGTCGTCCGGCCGGACGGCCATGAGATATCTGGCGCCCGGCGAGGCGATCATGGAGGCGTCGATGACCGTGCCCGGCGTGATCACCCTGACCACATCGCGTTTGACGATCCCCTTCGCCTTCTTCGGGTCTTCGATCTGCTCGCAGACGGCGACCCGGTAACCCTTCGAGACGAGGCGCGAGATGTACGTCTCGGCCGCATGATACGGGACGCCGGCGAGAGGCATGCGCTCGCCCTCTCTGTCCCGGCCGCGAGCCGTCAGCACGATGTCGAGTTCCCGAGAGACGACGCCGGCGTCGTCGCCGAACGTCTCGTAAAAGTCGCCCATGCGGAAAAAAATGATGCAGTCCGGATGTTTTTCCTTCATCGAATAGAACTGCTGCATGGCTGGGGTCATCTTCTCGGTCATTCAGTATGAAGTCCACCGCCATCCTAAAAGGCGTTTCTTTCGTTGCGTCGTGTCCCGGTTATCAGCCCCCGAAGACCTTCTTTTTCAGGATCTCATACGCTTCTGCAGCGATCTCCCGGACATCGTCGTTCCCGTCCCTCATGGCCTCGACGAGCGGGCGCTGGCCCCGGATATCGCCGATCTGCCCGAGCGCCCACGCCGCTTTTTTCCTGACCCTGGGATCGGGATCGTTCATTGCCGCAATCAGGGGTTCGACCGCACGCTCGTCTCCGATCCTGCCGAGGGCATCTGCAGCGCCCCAGCGGTACTCGGGTCGTTCGTGGGTGAGGTTTTTGAGAAACTCCGTGATCATCGTCTCCCGCCCGGCGTGCCTCCGGTCGGCCTCTCCGCCGCTCATTGCCATATCATCTCGTCTCTGTCGGTCAGCCGGAATAAACCCTCGCCCGCGGAAAGACTATCACGGAGACCATCGATGGATTATGGGATCTATCATGGACAAACATCCGGAAGGAGCAAAAGTCGTCCTCCACACCACCACCGGGGACATCGTCCTGCAGCTCTACGGCGATATGCCGATCACCGCAGGCAACTTCGAAAAACTTGCCCGAGAGGGTTTTTACGATGGGGTGATCTTCCACCGCGTCATCGCAGGTTTCATGATTCAGGGGGGCGACCCCACCGGCACCGGCACGGGGGGGCCGGGCTATGCGATCAAAGACGAGTTCAGCGCCTCCAACAGGAATGACCGCGGCACGATCTCGATGGCGAACGCGGGACCGAATACCGGCGGGTCGCAGTTTTTCATCAACCTGGCGGACAACAACTATCTCGATCGGCAGCACCCGGTCTTCGGGATCGTGATCGACGGCATGGAGACGGTCGAGGCCATCGGCAGGGCGAAGACCGATCGGCAGGACCGGCCGCGCACCGAGGTCAGGATCGTCACCGCCGAAGTGGTGGAATAACCGCTTCCTCTTTTTCTCTCGTTTCGAACCAGACCGGCTCCCTGCAGTCGATCGCCCCCATGTAGTTGATGGTGATCTCCTCGCCCGTATCGATGGGCCGGCACGCCGTGATCGCGATGGTCCCGTCCTGAAAATTTCGCACATGGTCGGCGTTCGGGCGGTAGGAATGGTTGTACAGCGAGCCGAACCCGAGCGCGATCGCGCACCCCCCGTCTCCCTCCCCCCATGCAAAATAGTAATTGTGAAGTTCGGTCCGGTCGAGGAGCGCCGATGCTTCTGCCTCTCCGCAGACGATCACCGGACAGACCTCGATCCTCTCGCCCGGGGCGTATGCCCGCGCGGCAAAGACGCCGCGGCCGCACCCCCGGGTGGGGCCGACATAGACCTCCGGCCGAACGATCCGCATTCCTGCTCCGTTTTCCTGTTTCATTGCAGCAATGAGAGATCGCATCGAAGGGAGATGAAGGTGGCGCCACACCTTCGTCCTCATGTTTATCATCCGCGTTTCGATATGTTATAGTGGCATATGGATATCAATTTCAAGCGTTACGGGCTTTACCTGATCAGGTGGCAACTTTCCACCCCCATTCTCGCCGGCGTGATCATCGTCCTCTCCACCATGGACCCCCTTGCCGCCACCGTCGTCGCCAATCTCATCGGCGGCCTCATCTTTTTCTGGGTCGACCGCTTCATCTTCACCTCGAAAACGCTTGCCGCCCAGTGGGAGGTCAGGGACAACATCGCGTGCGTCGACTGCGGGAAGGTCTGCAGGGGATACCGCCTGGTAAAAACCTCGAACTACGATAAAACCGACGACAGAAAACCGGAGTTCAGGTGCGAGGAGTGTTCCCGGAAAAAATCCGAGGAACTCAGAAGACGCGGGGTCAATCTCTGAACATTCGATCTTTTTTTACCCTGCCTGCGCACAGTTTCTCTGATGAAGGTTCTCTCCTGGAATGTGAACGGGATCCGTTCGGTTCACAAGAAAGGGTTCTGCAAATGGTTCGGCGACGAAAAACCTGATATTCTCTGCATCCAGGAGACGAAGGCGCAGGAGGATCAGATCCCGCCGGAGATCCGGTCGCCTCCGGGTTATCATGCATACTTCTCCTCGGCCGAACGGAAAGGCTACAGCGGTGTCGCCCTCTTCAGCCGCGAAAAGCCCGTTTCAATCACGAGAGACTTCGATGGGACGTTCGGAGACGAAGGCAGGATCATCCTCGCGGAGTATCCGGCGTTCACCCTGTTCGACATCTACTTCCCGAACGGCAAGGCATCCGAAGAGAGGCTCGGGTACAAGATGGCGTTTTACGATGCCTTTCTCTCGTGCGCCCGGCGCATGATCCGGGAGGGGCGGGCGGTCGTGGTCTGCGGCGACGTGAACACCGCTCATCGCGCCGTCGATCTCGCCCGGCCGAAAGAAAACGAAAAAATTTCAGGATTTCTCCCGGAAGAGCGTGCGGCTCTCGATGCATGGATGGAGAGCGGACTTGTCGATACGTTCCGGATCTTCACCGCGGAGGGCGGCCGCTATACCTACTGGGACCTGAAAAGCCGCGCCCGCGACCGCAATGTCGGCTGGCGAATCGACTATTTTTTCGTGAACCGCTCGATCGCCGGCGCGGTAAAGGATGCCTTTATTCTCTCCGATGTCCCGGGATCGGATCACTGTCCGATCGGGATCGAGATCGATCTCTGAAGACCGGTGCGCAGGGCCTTCCGCCCGCCCTGAAAAATCCCTGAAAATCGGTTTGATTGCAGCATATCCCGGGTATATCCCGTATATGTGAGATATGTTTATCTCCTGATCTGCAGACCATCAGATCATCCAGTCAGGAAAGGAGGTGAACCTTCTATGCCCAGAGAAAACCAGAAGAAATCCTCACCCTCGGAAAAGGGTACTTCGACCGCCAGAGAAACTGCGCCGGTCAAGAAGAGCACCAAGTCGAACAGACTCTGACGGGGCGGACCCCCGTCCATTTTCCTCTTTCACCCGATTGACCTATACCCATCCCCGTTCTTTCTTCTTCAATGGACTACTTCGATCTCATCTCGATCTCCACCCGGAACTCTGCCATCATGAACCCGACGACGCCCGGGAAACTGGCCGGAGCAGGCGAGATGGCTCGCCTGACCGCCGGGGAGCAGGTGATCGAGTTCGGATGCGGCTACGGTACGATCCTCGCTCTATGGGGAGAGCGGTTCGGAATTTTCGGACGCGGCATCGACATCAGGAAAGACGCCTGCATACGGGCGGAAGAGACACTTCTGCGCGCCGGCCTTTCCGAAAGGATCACCATATCCTGTGCCGATCTCAGAACAGAGATTCCCGACCGCGGATACGACCTTGCGGTGTGCGTGGGTTCGTCCCATATCTGGGGCGGTTTTTCGGCGTCGCTCTCTGCAATGGCGGAATGGCTCGCTCCGGAGGGGAGAATCGTTATCGGAGAGCGGTACTGGGCAAAAGAATCGGTCCCGCCGTCATTTTCCCGGGAGTGGCCCGAGGTGCTCACCGAGTACGAGATCTTCTCCTGGGCGAGAGATGCGGGATTCGAGATCAGGGGCGTTTTCAGGGCGTCCCATGACGACTGGGACGCCTACGAATCTTCGAACTGGGGCGGACTCCTTGCATGGCTTGAGGAGCACCCGGCGGATCCCGGAGCCGACGAGGTCCGGGAATATCTCCGCCGCATTCAGGACGAATATGCGGGTTACGGCCGGGAATATATGGGGTTCGCACTGTACGTCCTCGTCCCCTCCTGAGATGAGAGGATTTCGAAAAACTTCGCCCAGACAGCCCAATGAGGATTTCGATCTCTCCCCTCCAAAAGTACTCTGTATTATCGGATCGACCAATATTCAATGAGCACGTTCTTCACTTTCGCAATCAAGGACGAATACGCCCGTATCGCTGAACGTGTGAATTCTCCGGGTGACGTCTCCTGATCGACCGGGATTTTTCTGTCCTCTCCTTTCAGATCTGTGTACGAACACCGATGAGAAGGGCGGCCGTCCGAACGATGATATCGTCTTCATGCTTCAAACTCCTCGTCCTTCAGCAGTGGTATGGTCTTTCTGATCCGCAAAGGTTGAACGTGAAGCGTATGGCCGTCTTTCGTTTCGGCATTTTCTCGGGTGCCCGGACAATATTCCTGATTGTTCGACGTTCAGGCTCTTTCGGGAACGCT
>JASGMW010000060.1 GCA_030156225.1 Methanofollis sp. | reverse complement strand
AAACGGGATCTTGTTCTCTCTGAGAGGGAGTGGATCTGTCCCGATTGCGGCACTCACCACGACCGCGATGTCAATGCGGCAATCAATATCAAGAAGTTCGCCCTGCAAGAGCAGAATCTTGTCGGGGTATCAGGTGCGGAACGCGCCCTTGAGCCCGTGGACTCGCCTCAGGAGAAGGAGAATGAAGCAGGAAGCCACGCCCACACGGGCGCGTGGTAGTTCACAGACGACGTCCACGTCGGCAAACCCGATCTCAGTCAGCCATCGCAGCTGGACCGAGAGTTTCTCCATCTTATCCAGCCGGTCCCGCCGCCCCAGTATCTCCTGCTTCTTCCCCCCGGTCAGGGGCCCCCGGGCCATGCCGCCGCCCATACGGCGGCGCCGTAAAACTCCTCTATTTCAGGAATGATCCATCTCCTCCGGGCATCGTATTCGGATGCACCGGCATCGAACGCCGCCTTCACCTCGCCCATACGAATCTCTTCCTGGACTGCCACCCTTTCACGACCCATCGCCGTATCAACTTTCAGGTGAATCGGCGGCACCGGGCCGATCCCCTGCTCGCCGCCTCCCGCCGACCCGGGCAGATAGACCCGCAGAGGTGAGCCGTGATCCGACCTCTCTCTGTTGCCGGGGCGCCCCCCCCACAAAAAAAGGTCAGTACACCGGCAGCAGGCCGGGATGGTCGCCGGTGAGGCACCGGCCCCCTGCAGGCGTCACCACGAACGTGTTCTCGATCCCTACCATCCCGACACCCGCGATGCCCTTCTTGGGTTCGAGCGCAATGACCATGCCCTCCTCCAGCGGCTCGTCGAAGCCCCGCGCGATCACGGGCGTTTCGTCGATCTGGAGGCCGATGCCGTGGCCCAGGAACTTCACCTGTCTGGTACCGAATCCCATGAAGTTCTCGCGAAACGCCGGCTCCAGTTCCTCCATGACGGTCTCGTAGATCGCCGACGGGGCGACCCCCGGCCTCAGCATCGCAGCGGCCCGATTCTGGATCTCCACGCACCTGCGATGGGCCTCAACGGCGGCGTCCGGGAGCCGGGCGCCGAACATATAGGTCATGGTCTTGTCGGTATGGTAGCCCCTGACCCCGCACCCGACGTCCACGAAGACGAGGTCGCCTTTCTTCAGCGTTCTCTCGCGGCTTCCGAGCATGGGCACGACCGGAGACATGCCGTAATTACCACCCGGGCCGTCGAAACTGGTGGGATAGATCGAACTTTCGCCGAATCCGATCTGGCCGATCCCCATCTCGGTGCCGAACCTGCCGAACCGCACGACGCCCTGGTGCCCCTCTTCAATCATGACGGAGTAGAGGGTGCTGATGAACGCCATCTCGCTCATTCCCTCTCGCAGGACATCGGGCACCCGCTCTTCGAGGACGCGGCGGTGGATCTTGCCGGCCTGCTCCATGCACGCGAGTTCGTACGCGCTTTTGACCGCCCTGACCTTTCCCGCCTGCAGGTCGAGGGGCGCTATCCTGGCGAAGGGGATGTGTTTCCGAAATCTCTGCACCAATGCGAGCGGCACCAGTTCGGTTTCCAGATGAACAGTCCCGGGGATGTGCTCAAGATCTCCGGCGGCGTCCCTGAAGCTGTTCATCGATCTGATGCAGGGAAAGAGCGACTCGTCGCATGCCCGTTCGTAACTCCGGCGCACCCGAAACACAGCCTCTCCGTCGCGGGGGACCAGCAGCACGCCGTCCTGCATGGTGCCGGTGAAGTAGTAGAGGTTGATCCTGCCGAAGAACGCGGCGAGCTCCCATTCCGGATTGTCCGCGTCCATCCAGGACCTGAACCGGTCCATACGCTCCCTGAGTTCGTCTGCCGGGACAGTGTCGTCGGTCATGTGCATGTACCTATGGTGTTGGTGAAGAGGGTATTTTATCTCTCACGGTGTCCGGCCGCACCTCGACCGGCATCCCGATCACCTTCCGGTATATCCGGCGCATCCGGCGGGCCGGGTGCCAGCCGTACAGAAAAAACTGCACCGGCTCCCAGAGGGCGACCCAGCCGATGATGATGAGGCTCTCCCCGAGCATCGGGACGAAGGCGTTTCCGTCGTACCGGATGAGGAACTGGTGTGCCGAGAGACAGGCGGAGAGGAAGAGGAGGCCGATCGCCAGGTTCAGCCGGCCCTGCCTGAACCGCTCGCGCGTCTGGCGTTCGCTGTTGTGGACCAGGTATGAAAAGTGCGCCCTGATCGCTTTTTCCATCATCATGGCATTCTCTTCGGTTGCCGCGGCGGGCGGGAGATAGATGACGATCTTCATCGGCGTTTCCGCCGGAACATCCATGACCGAGTTGAGGATGTATTCCTCCGCATCCCCGTCGATCTCTTTCTCGTAAAACGGCGCCGGGTCGAAGGAGTTGAAGAACTGGGCGACCGAGGAGAGCGTCATCTCGATGAGAGTCGTCCCGTCCTCGACGCGGTAACGCGGGGTGGCTTCGGTCATACAGGTGCGAGATCTTTCATTCTCCCTCCCCATAGGGTTATCTTTTGTCCGCAGCCGCCCATACGCACTGCCCGAAGGAGATGCAGCCGTCTCCCGGAGGGTAGGCGCGGCTGATCAGGAGGCTGAGTCCGGCGCCCTCGACACAGCCGCGTATCGTCTCCCTGATCGCCGCATTGTAGGCGACGCCGCCGGAGAGGGCGACCGTCCCGATCCCCCGCTCGTGAGCGGCGTCGATCGCGAGGGCGGCGATGCCGCGGGCGAGGTTGTACTGGACGGATGCGGCGATCCCACCGACGTTTGCGCCGCCGCTCTGTGCGGCGGCGGCCGTCTTCAGCAGGGCGGCGGTCCGAAGGGTCCGGCAGTTCCCGTCTGTCCCGAACTCCAGATCCCATGCCTCAGGCCTGCAGCCGTACGCCGCCGACTCCAGTTTCATCGCCGGCTCCCCGTCGTAGGTCCGCTCCCGGCAGATCCCGAGCAGGGCGGCGGCGGCGTCGAGCACTCTTCCCGTGCTGCTGGTCATCGCCACGTTGACCCCCCGCTCTGTCTGCCGCGCCAGCACGCCGGCCTCGACCTCGCCGAGGCCGCGTGTCGTGAGCAGACCGAGCGTCTCCTCGCCGGGAAGGATGCCGTAGAGCATCCGTTCGGGATATCTGGTCGCCAGATCGCCGCCAGGCATCGGCACCGTCTGGAGGTGGGCGACCCGTTCGAGGTGGGGCACCGCCCCGGCAAAGACCTCGCCTCCCCAGATCGTGCCGTCGTCGCCGTAGCCCACGCCGTCGATGGCGATCCCGACGCACTCCTCTCTGGTCGCGGCGGCGATATGGGCGCGGTGGTGCTGGACCGCCACAAGTTCGGCCCCGGTTGCAGCCGCCAGTTCCCGGGCGTAGCGGGTGGAGAGGAACTGCGGGTGGAGATCGTGGGCGATCACCTCGCAGTCGGCCCCAAGGAGCCGCCCGATCTTCTCCACCGTCTCCTGCAGGTAGGCGAGGGTCCGGGGGTTCCTGACGTTGCCCACGTGGGGCGAGGTGACCGCGAACCCGTTCCGGTAGATCGTCGCCGTGGCGTTCAGTTCGGGGCCGACGCCCAGGATGCACCGGCCGCCCAGATCGATCGCCGTACGTTTCGGCGCGATCCCGCGGGAGAGCCTGATGATGTAGCCGTCCCTGACCACCGAGTCATCGCAGCGGCTGACGATCTCCCGGTTGTGCACCAGAAATGCGTCCGCCTGCCCGTGCAGCCTGGCGACGGCGTCGGCGGTTGCGGTGATCATCGGCGTGCCCGGCAGGTTGGCCGAAGTCATGACCAGGAGATCGTGGCCGAGGCGGGCGAAGAGCAGGTGGTGCAGCCCGGTGTACGGCAGCATGACGCCGATGGTGTGGAGCGAGGAGATCCCGGCATGCCCGGCGGGATCGCGTTTGGTCATCACCACGATCGGCCTGACGCGGCTGCGCAGGTCTTCCCGGTCCGCCGCCGTCGGAGAGACATAGCGCTCCACGGCGTCCTCGCGGACCATCACCGCCAGGGGCTGCTCGGGCCTGCCGAGACGGGCCTTCAGGACGCCGGCCGCCTCTTCAGTGCAGGCGAGGTGGAACCCGCCGATCCCGTGCACGGCAAGAACTTTGCCGGCGTCGAGCATCGCCGCCGCTGCGGCGACCGGGTCGGCGCACGCCGTCTCCCGTCCGTCTGGTCCGAGAAGGGCGAGCGACGGGCCGCACTCGCGGCACGCGATCGTCTGGGCGTGGTGGCGGCGGCACCCCGGATCGGTGTATTCGGCCTCGCATGCGGCGCACGTCGGAAACTCCTCCATCGAAGTCCTTTCCCGGTCGTAGGGCAGCGTCCTGATGATGCTGTACCTGGGCCCGCAGTTTACGCACGAGGTCGCCCAGTAGCCCTCGTACCGTCCGCCTGGCGTGAAGATGTCGCGGATACAGTCGTCGCAGACGGCGACGTCCGGAGGGATCATGCCGTCGAGCGTTCCTTCTCCGCTCGACCTGATCGCAAAACCCGGTCCGACCTCCTCGTCGAGCGGGAGCACCTCGGTCGAGTCGATGACCGAGAGAGGCGTCCCCCCGGAGACGTCCCTGCAGAACTCGGAAAAACGCGCACCGGCCGCGGCGATCTCGACCCGGCTCCCGAGATTTTTCACCCACCCCGAAATACCGTATTTTTCGGCGAGAGCGTAGACGAACGGCCTGAACCCGACCCCCTGGACAATCCCGCGGATGACGATTTTTCCTCTGTTTTGCATTCAATACCTGCAAAAATTTATTGAGTGATAGAGCGATATATAAATAGGGTTTTTGCGTGACTGGCCATATCCGGATAGTGAACGATCCCGTCGAACTTGTGCCTCTGCTCCTCACCTTTAACAATCCGAAATTCAAGCAGCTCTATGAACTGCTCAACAAGAGCTGGATGACCGAGGAGGAACTCGCAGAACGATGCGAAAAGACCTGCGTCGCCTCGTGCCTGTCCATCCTCAGAAAGGGCAATCTCATCGAGGAGCAGTGGCGGATGCCGAAGCCCGGCGAAAAACCGAGCAAGGAGTTCAGGACGACCTACGGGACCTTCAGGGCAAATTTTCAGTGCTCTATGACCGATCTTGCGGACCTGATCTACATCTCCCTCTCGACCGATGAAAACCTGCAGACGCTGGCTTCCCATGTGGAAGAGGAACTGACGTCAGGAAACTCGTCGATAGCAGACATTGCACGGAAGTTCGACGTGTCTCCTCTTGTCATCAGAGCGCTTTCCAAGCGGATCCCGAACCTCGATGTGAAGGGTCAGGGGCTTGTCCATGTCATCGCCAGGTGAGGACCCCCTCTCGGTGCTGTTGCGAAGCAAACGCGAGATCACCAGATTTCAGATCCTTGTCGAGGTCGCCGAGCACCAGCCTGCGATCAGGCAGCAGGAGATCGCCGTGAAAATGGGGGTGACCCCGCAGGCCGTCTCCGAGTACATCCGCGAGCTCGCTGATGACGGTTTCGTCTCGGCCTACGGCAGGGGCCGGTACGAGGTGACGAAGGAGGGGATCGAATGGGTGCTCACCAACGCCGAGGTGCTGGAGAACTATGCCAGGCACGTCACCCGCGACGTCATCCAGAAGGTGCGGGTCTGGCCGGCGTTCGCCGCCGAGCCGCTGAAGGCCGGGGAACGGGCCGGCGTCTATATGAAAGGGGGCTGGCTGTACGCATCGAAGGGGGAGCAGAGCGCGATGGGCGAGGTGATCGCCGACGCCGCTAAAGGGCAGGACGTCGGGATCGCCCGTCTTTCCGGGCTCATCGACCACACGGAGGGCACGGTGCACGTGCTCAAGGTGCCGCGGATCGAACGGGGCGGTTCGCGCAAGGTCGATCTCGAAGGACTGCGCAGCGTTCTCGAAGAGGTCGATCTCGTCGGGATCGCGGGGCTCGAAGCGTCGGTCGCCCTTGCCGCCGTCGGCCGGCGGCCCGACATCTCCTTCGGCTCGCGCGAAGGCGTCGTCGAGGCGGCCTTCCACGGGGTCGAGTGCGCCATACTGATCGTCGATGAAGAGTTTACCGATTTTCTGAAAAGACTTGAGAGTGCCGGGCTGAACTATACGATCCATGACCTGATTCTTCCATGACGGTCATCATCGCCCCGCAGAGAGGAGCCTATAAACTCCTCATTCTTGACGGCAGGAGTGTTCGGGAGGCCGGGGTCTTCGAGCTGGTGAAGTCGTCACGGGGCTATCGGCCGACCGACCTGAAGACGAGACAGCCGAACAGGCGCAACTACCAGAACGTCCCGACAAAAAAGTTGATCGAACTCCTCCGCACGTCGGACGTCAGGATCACGAAACCCGATCCCGCTCTGCTGGCGTTTCTCGGCGATTTTCAGATCGCACCCGGCACCGCAGACCTCTGCCGTCTCTGTCTCCTCGAGGACCGCGTCACTACACTCTCGAAGAAGAACGCAGTGACGTTCGGCCGCGAACGTATCTGTCTGGAATGCGCCGAACGGGAGATCAGGCGGGAGATGGGGTATCTCGGTCGGTTCGGCGACCGATCGATCCATTATGTGCGCTCGATGCTGGAGTCGTATCGGGACGTGGACCGGGTGCTGGCCCTCCTCCAGCCTGAACAGCGGGACCGGAGCCAGACCCTCTTCGACCGGCTTGAGGCGGTGCGGCCGATCGCAACCAGCCATATCACCGTGGTCGCCGTGCCGCCGGTGTTTGCGAAGGCCTCGGGCGTCGAGTACCTCACGCCGGTTCAGCAGCTCGCCGTCAACGCCGGTCTCCTCGAAGGGGAGGATCTGCTGGTGGTCTCGGCCACGGCGAGCGGCAAGACCTTTATCGGCGAGATGGCCGGACTGAAAAATCTCCTCGAAGGACGGGGCCGCCTGCTGTTTCTCGTCCCTCTCGTCGCCCTTGCAAACCAGAAATATCTCAGGTTCAGGGAGCGGTACAGGGACATTGCCACGGTCTCCCTCCAGGTCGGCGCGAGCCGTCTCAACCTTCCCGAGACCAGGCCGGTCGGCGAACGGAGCACCAGGGCGCAGATCATCGTCGGCACCTACGAGGGGCTGGATACGGTTTTCCGGAACGGGCGGAGCCTGAAAGAGATCGGCACGGTCGTCATCGATGAGGTCCAGAACCTCGAAGAGCCTGAGCGGGGCCACCGTCTCGACGGGCTGGTCGCCCGGATCAAGCAGACCTCCCCGAAAGCGCAGTTTCTCTATCTCTCGGCCACGATCGGCGCTCCGGACGCCCTTGCGCAGAAACTCGGGGCGCGGCTGGTCAGATACGACAGCCGCCCGGTCCCTCTCGAACGGCACCTGATCTTTACCGAGAAGAAAAAGAAGATCCAGTTCATCACGTCGATGGTACGAGAGGAGTTCGCCCGCCGGTCGTCGAAGGGGTACCGGGGCCAGACGATCGTGTTCACCAACTCCCGCGCCCGCTGCCACACCCTCGCCAACGCCATCGGGGCGAATCTTGCCCGCCCGTATCATTCCGGGCTCACGTCGCAGGAGCGACGGCAGGTCGAGGAACTCTTCTCCTCGCAGAAGATCGCCTGCGTGGTCACCACGGCGGCGCTGGCGGCAGGCGTGGATTTTCCGGCCTCGCAGGTGATCTTCGACGCCCTTGCGATGGGGATCAAGTGGCTCACCGTTCAGGAGTTCAACCAGATGCTCGGCCGCGCCGGAAGGCCCGATTTCCACGATCAGGGACGGGTCGTCATTCTCGCCGAACCCGGGGCGACCTATTCCAGGACCTCGAAGGGGACCGAGGAGGAGATGGCGATCGCTCTTCTTAAGGGGGAGATGGAGGAGGTCGCCCCGGTCTACGGCGTCGAGGCGAGTTCGGAGGAGTTTGCCGCGAACGCCATCGTCTGCAAGGGGGATGAGGCCGCGGTCCGCCGGATGGAGCGGGTGATGGTCGGGACGACCGAACCGGTGCTCGATCTCCTGGTCGGTGAAAACCTGGTGAAGCGGCAGAAGGGCCATCTCGAACTCTCCGAGCTGGCGGCGGTGATGGCCCGGCATTTCATCGGGGTCGAGCGGCTGCTGCTGATCAGGCAGCTTGTCGGGGAGAAGGACGATCCCCTCGATATCCTGGCCGAGATCGACTGCGCGGCGCGTGAAGAGCAGCGCTGATTTTCTACTCGCGGCGAAAAACTGCATTCTTGCGGGAGACCGCTCCTTCTGAAACAGCGAGTGGCGCCGCCAGGTCGTCGATCCGATGGAACTGTTTCGAGGACGATGGTTATATGGCGTGGATGGGGTATTAATTGCCGACGACACGACGGCGTTGCCTGCCGCTGCGGCCCCGGGAAGGAGATCTATTTATAATACAATACTGGATTCTTGATCTCATCATATAATGATATCCCGCGCGGTTCTATGGGTCAGGATTGACGGTGCAATTTTATCGTCGATCCCGAGTTTGTGCGCTGGAATCTCAGGCAGTTCTCGATCTGATCGCTCCGGCCGATGTCTGACAATTACCTGTAAAATCACCTAATTTTAAAAAACAGACGATATTGTAAGATGCAAATATTTATACTCTATCGTGTGCGTATATTCTCATATCGCCGGAGGAAACTGACATGGTTTGCAAACATGAAAAACAGGAAGTACGGTGGCCTTTTCTGCAAAAAATACAGGGAGATGGTCTCGACTCTGAAAAGATGCTCAGGGGAGAGGACGATGTCAGGGACCTTCTCGGGAAACACGCCGCCGACCTGCCTTCCGCAGAAGCGATGCTCCTCCGGCTCAGAAAATTCGACCCCGATATCTGATATTTACCGTCAGGTCAGACAGACCCAGCGGTCGTAAATGACGTCGCGCTCGTTCTCCCACACCTCCGGACTGCGCCCCTCATCCTCGCACCATGCCCCGATCAGGTCGACTTCTTCTCTGGTGGCGACGGTGATCAGGGTCCTGCGCGAGAGCCCGAGGAGGTCTCTGACGATCGCCTCCCAGATCGTGCTGTCGAAGGAACGGATCGTCCCGAGCATCAGGGCCGCCCCGTACGGCGCCGGCCTGAAATATGCCGAGGCCATGGTGGCGTCGATGCAGGCCGTCTCTCCGGGTTCGAGCCTGCCCCGTGCAAGGCCGAGGGCGAGCAGCGTCTGATCGTGGTCGAACGCCAGCGGCTGCATGCCGATGGAGCGGAGGGCCGCAGAGCCGATGCCTGACCCGCAGCAGCAGTCGAGACAGCGCCCTCCGTCCTGCCGGCCCCAGATCTCCCTGAGGAGATCGGCGCATTTTTCCAGGCGGTCCGGCGGTATGTCCTCGATCGCCGGGCCGACCTCCCTGCCGATCGCCTCGCTGTAATATTCTCTGACCGCCCTGGCCCAGACCTCTCTCTCCTCCTGGTAGATATCCCCGTCCGTTTCCTCGAAGAGATCGATCACTGCAATGTTCGGGGGGTGGCAGAGATAGTTCGCACCGATCCATTGCTCGCCCCATCTGAAGGCGACGGCGAGCAGGTCTTCTTCCTCGTCGAGCAGCATCTTTCCGCCGTCCGGTCTGACAGAGAGGGCTGGCAGGGCCGACTCCGGGTCGGCGAGGTCGGCAAACGACCGCTCCACGAAGATGAGGTCGTCGAGTTCAAGTATTTCCGCTGTTTTCATTCTGGTCCGTCTCCTCTTTCGATACGCACGCCGTTCGGCGCGCGGATCATTCCCTCTACGAGGGCGTCTTCGTGGAGGGAGAGGGAGAGCCCGGCAACGTCTCCGAGAATATGGGCCGTGGGGGCCACGCTCACCTTCCCGCCGCCTTCCACGTCACCGTGGATCTGGGTCTTCCGTCCGATCTCGATGGCGCCGCGGGCCCGCAGGCTCCCGAATACCGTGGTCTCGTCTCTGACGATGACAGCGTTCGCCCTGATATTGCCGTGGAGGCGGCACCGCTCCCCGATCCGCATCGCCGCCGGTACGGAGAAGATCTTCATGTCGAGTTTCGAGCCCGGCGGGATCACGAGCGGCGTGTCGTCCCCGGGATCTTCCTCGCCGAAGAGTTCGTTCAGGGCGCTGTCGATCTCGTCGGGGTTGTCGATCTTCAACAGGGTCATCACATAGAGGATGAGATAGACGATCACCGGCATCGGGTTTCTGATCGAGATCCAGCCCTTCGCCTCAAACCCCCGGTCTATCTGAACTTTGTCCCCGATATCCAGGTCGCCGCGGACGATCAACCGCCCGTGGATCTTTACGCTCTCACCGAGGTAGGCGTCCTCCCCGGCGATGACGTCTCCGTTGATCTCGCACCAGTTATCGATCCTGACGTCGCCGTCCGCAACGACGCTGCCGTTCAGCGTACAAAATTCGCAGACGATGACGTCTTTTCCCTCCACCCCGTAATCGATTGTGCAGCGGTCCCCGATGATGATGTTTTTCTCCGTCTTCAGGGTGTGCTCCTGCAGTTCGGTGCCGTCCGGGAGTGAACACTGGTGGAGCCAGTCCTGAACCCCGCTCTCCATGAACAGTAAGACTCTCACGCCAAAGCCATATGAGTCTTCTCTCTCCGACTGCGTGAGTCGGCGTCGGCGTGTTCCCGCGGGGCGTAACCTTTGCGTCGCCGGAACAGGAGGCGGATATTCAAAAATCTGCTAAAAAAGAGGGTTAGATGGCCATGACGACCGGCGTCTCGACCTTGCTCTTGATGATCTCGACCCTGCGGACAGGGAAGATGGTCTTGACGACCTTGAAGACCTCTTTTGCGAGATCGCCCGCGACGATCATCCTGGAAAACTCCTCGAAGGACATCTGAGCCGCCTGTTCGGTGACGGTCTTTGCGATGGCGCCCCTGATGGCGTGCGCCTGGGAGTCGTTCGCCCTGTTGATCGTGAAGCAGGTGACGGTGAGCCGGACCTTCTTGTTGTCCCTGGTGGGGACGAGGATGATCGCGTCGATCCTGGAGGTCTTCCTCTTCACGAGCCCGCGCATGTAGTCGCGGGTGATCTCGTGCCCGACGAACTCGGTATATGCGGCGTCGCCGGCCACGTTGTTCACTTTAAAGCGCATTTTGATATGCTGCTTTCCATAGTCCTGCGAGATCTCGCCGAGCGAGGTCTGCATCACGCGCCCCATCACCCTGGACGGGTCGGCGGAGATCGTGTCGCCGATATAGGGCTTGCCGAAGGCTTCAGGGCCATAGACCTTGAACCAGGACTTGGCCTTCCAGCCTTCGACCCTCTTTCCAACCTGTTTTCTCTTTGCCATGAAATCACCAGTGTCTATGAATCAAAATTTCTGCCGGGATGTTCCGGTCCGATCTGTCATGTCTTCAGGCCGCGCGTGCGGAACGTACGCACACAGTTCCTCTGCCATTGTCAGGTTCATCAGGTAGTCGTCCACCGTTGCCGTTACAGAACGCAGGTGCGTCCCCTCGATCCGGAAGGTGACGGTGTCGCCGTCGACGGCGGTCGCCATGCCCGGGAGGTTGTCGGGTGCGAGCGCACCTGCAACGCACACCGCACGGTTGCTTGACGCGCGGACCAGACCTCTGATCCCGATCATGCGGCGACGCCCCTGAGAAAGCCTTCCTTGAACTCTCCGATCCGGTCGGACGGGATGCGGGCGCCGGCGCGGCTCCGGTGGCCGCCGCCGGATCCCCCGATTTCTGCAGCGAGGCTGCGGATCAGGGCTTCGAGGTCGACGTCGACCCCGGGCGGACAGCGCGCCGAGACCTGCCAGAAGTCGCCGTTCTGTGCGATCACGGCCACCGGAGCATCGCGCTTCATGTCGTTTGCGAGGCAGTCGGCGACGCCGCTGACGACTCCTGCGTCCGCAACTCCGTAGATTGTTCCCGATTCGTCGATCTTTTGCGCCGCCGCGATGCCGGCGAGGACGCGGGTCCGGTACGTCCCGGCGATCTCTTCGGCCTCGGTGATGAGGTCGGGCGATCTGAGGCAGACTGCTGCGGCGAGTCCGCCGCGCCCCTGCTGGCCGCAGCCGTCGATGACGGCCGCAAGGTTTCGGGCGTCGCCGATCACCTCGCGTTCGAGCCTGTAGCGCTCGCCGTACAGCCTTGAAAAGACGGAAGGTGCCGTTTCCTCGCCTGCTTCAAGCACGAGGAGGGAGAGGAGGAGGTCGTATGCGATCGCCTCTTCCCCGGCCGCCTGCTCCATGATGCGGGTGATCTTCTCTTCGTTCCCGCTGATGCCCGGGATATATGGAATGACGGCCGTTTTGAGGGCTTCGTGCACCGAACTGCCGGGCAGGGCGAACCCTCGTTCCGGGACGATGAAACCGTTTGCGATCCCTTCGTTGAGGATCTCCCGGTTCATGCCGGTGAACGTCTGGCCGTCTCCGAAGACCCCGAGCAGGGCGAGGCCCGCAAGATCGCGGTTGTCGCCGAGCGCCTGCGCGACCAGGTAGGCGGTTCCCGACGCCGTGAGATCGTGTTCGCCGTCGATGCCGGCCAGACGGGGGTTCACATGGAGGGCGCCCTCGAAGTGCGGGATGTGGTGGTCGACGACCATCACGGTCTCGGGAAGGTCTGAGATGCCGGAGCCGAAATCGCATAACAGGGTCGATTCGGGGTGGATGATCTCCTCCGTCCCGATGCCAGGCCGCACCCGCAGTCTGAACCTGCGACCGGTGCGGAGCATCGCCTGGCAGAGGATCGCCGCAGCGGCGATCCCGTCGGCGTCGTGATGGGCGTAGACCTCGACAAGATCCGTTGCGAGGATCCTG
>JASGMW010000059.1 GCA_030156225.1 Methanofollis sp. | reverse complement strand
CCTGCAGTTGCTTTGCCACCGGGTACCAATACCTCGACCGTTTCTGCCATAGTACAATCACCATGCTTTCCCCGAAAGGGTACTGTGCTTGGGTGACTAAGGTTTTCCCGGCTCTCAGATAAACCTATCACACAGGCGGGGAAAAAAGGGGGAGAGGATCAGATTTCGCCCCGGTCGATCACCCGGACGTTGTCGCCGCGCACGGTGATCGGGATCGGGACCATGGACTCGTAGAGTTCGACGGTGATCTCCTCCTTGGAGGCATCCACCCGCTTTACGACGGCTTTTTCACCTTTGAACGGTCCGGCGATCATCTCGACGATCGCCCCTTCGTCGATCCCGGAGACCGCGGGCTTCGGCACCAGATAGTGACTCACCTCGGCAAGAGAGGTCTCGCCCGGCACCACGACGCGCGCGCTGGGCACCGACTCGATCAACTCCTCGATCCTGGCGACCTGTTCGAGGGTCTCGACCAGCACGTACCCCTTCAGTTCGTCGGGGGAGAGCACGGCCGTGACCTTGAACGACGGGTCGACGGCGACCGCATGGTAGATCCCGTCGACCACGGCACGCTCCTGTTTTGCCGTCGTCTTGACGGCAAATATTCGGGTTTCGATTTCCTCGGTCATGTGCATCAGTGCGGCAGCACAAGCATGATTTCATAGATGATAAACCCGACGAGCCCGATGAGGAGAACACCCACCGCCGCCACGAGGGCGATCTTCTGGAACTCCTCGCGGGTCGGCGTCCGGGCCAGTTTCAGGACGCGGATATATTTCTTGAAAAATTCCTCATTAATATGGCTCATTTTCACGGATTCGGAATTTATTTCCATCAGTTTCACCTCAGAAAGTCGATATCAAACTCTTTTGCAACCTTCGGCCTGGCCGATCTCTCGCTGCGGCCGTAGATCTGCGGGGAGTTCACGCCGGTGACGACGAGCATCGTCCGCATCCGTCCCTGCATCTCCGGGTCGACCTGCGCGCCCCAGATGATCCTGGCCGACGGGTCGATGCGATCGTAGACCTCCTGCACGACCCCTTCGGCCTCGGACATCGTCATATCGGGCCCGCCGACGACATTGACGAGCGCCGCCGTGGCGCCCGAGATGTCCACGTCGAGAAGAGGCGAACGCAGGGCCTTCTTCACCGAGTCGGCGGCCTTGTCCTCGGAGTCGGACTCGCCCATGCCGATCATGGCGACGCCGCCGCGCTCCATCACGGTCCGCACGTCGGCGAAGTCGAGGTTCACCAGGCCGGGCACGGTGATCAGTTCGGCGATCCCCTTCACGGCCCGCATCAGCACCTCGTCGGCCACCTTGAAGGCGGCGTACAGGGGCAGACGCGGCACCACTTCGAGCAGGCGGTCGTTCGGGACGACGATGACGGTATCGGCGACGTCGCGCAGGCGTTCAAGCCCGGCTTCGGCGTTTTCCATCCTGATCGAGCCTTCGGAGGTGAAGGGCAGGGTGACAACGGCGATGGTGAGCGACCCTTCCTCGCGTGCAGCCTTGGCGACGACCGGGGCCGAGCCGGTGCCGGTCCCTCCGCCGAGCCCCGAGGTGATGAAGACCATATCGGCCCCCTCGAGGGCGCCGACGATCTGGTCCTCGTTCTCGAGGGCCGCCTCTTCGCCGATCTGGGGGATCGAGCCGGCGCCCAGACCGCGGGTCCGTTGCCTCCCGATAAGGAGCCGCTTGTCGGCTTTCGTCCTGATCAGATGCTGGGCGTCGGTGTTGACGGCGATGAGCCGCGCTCCCACGATGCCCTCCTCGGAGATCCGCGAGATCGTGTTCGAACCGCTGCCGCCGCAGCCGACGACGACGATCTCAGTCTTGAGATCCCGCAGAATGTCCTCGAGCTCGTCATCGGGCTGGACGATATCCTCATACTCATCTCGCGCCCGTGATAATGCCTCTTCAACAATGGATTTCATCTATATACCTCTCCAACCCCGGGATGTGGATGCATGTCTCACTGCAGGACTGCACCATAGCAGGAGTGATGGTCCGGCCCTCCACCTCGATGCTCTGGCCGCAGGAAAGCCTTCCGAAGAGCGGGCCGTTCGGCACACCGAGCGCCCGTGCCCTCGCGGGATCGAAACGCATCTTCCTCACGACGAGGCGATCCCTATCGACGGTAGTGCTCCACCGGTCATGTATGAGTTTAATACACAGAGATATTAAATCATGTATTATCTCTTCGCTTTGATGCTTGAAAGTAATGATGGATGGGATCGTCTCCCCGTCCTTCCCGGTGACGACGGCGACGGGCATCCGTGCGAGCCCGTCACGCAGGGCCCTCGCATCCGCTTTTTCCGCTTCGGAGAGGAGGGGGGCGGGTATTTCCACGACTTCAGGAACGCCGGTTCCCGAAAGGGCGCCGGGATGTACCCTGCTGCCCGGGGCGATCTCCTCTGCGATCGTCCGGATCGCCGCATAGGTCTCCCATGCGAGGGTCCCGATGCCGGTGATCTCGCCCTCGGAGAGGACGGGGAGGCCGGCACCGTCCAGGATCGCAAGGAGCCGCCCTGCCTCTTTTCCAGGGAGGGCTTTTCTGTCGATATAGGCGGCGACGGCCCCGGTCTTTTCAGCCATCGCAGAGACCATCTCCCGGTCGAGGAGAGGCACCTCCCGGGATGGAGCGATGTGGCCGAAGGCGCCCTGCGAAGAGAGGGCGATCTCGGTCTGCCTGACCGCATAGTGCGTCCCGCCGAAGCCGACGAGGGGGATCGTCTGACCCGGCGACGCCTCCAGCACGGCGAGAGCCGCCGCGTTTGCCGCCGCAGGGTCGTTCCACTCCTGCTCGGTGCTCCCGATCTCGACGAAGAGAGACGGGGTTGAGAGCGCCGTCGGCCCGTGGTGGGTCGCCTCGTAACTGACGCGGTAGCCGGGCGGGGCATGGGCGGCCAGGCCGCGGAGGACGGTGTGCATCATCGCCGGCGCAGCCGGTGCAAGGCTCCGGGCCTCGCCGCCGAAAGACGGTTCGCCGAAGTTGCCGGTGACATGGACGGTCAGGGCCGGCGCCGGGTGGGAACTCGTGTGCCTGGAGAGAAAGACGACGAGATCGGCATCGAGTCCGGCATCGATCCCTTCGGCATGGATGAGCCGTTCGCCGGTCTCGCGGAGCGAGAGAGAGGCGGCACGGCAGAGGGGCCAGTCCTCCCGCTCCTGAAGGAGGCCGCGGATGCATCGGGCGAGGTTTGCGCCTGCAGGGTCGAGGCGGGAGTGGAAGAGGGCGACATGCATGATCCTGATCCGACCTTACGGAGCAAAAGGGTTGCCCGCTATGAAAAACCCTATCTTTTTTTCAGTACAACCACATCATCATGGACGAGAATTTGATCGTCAGAGCATTTGCCGAGAACGGGATCTCAACCGAGATCAGGTGCGAAGAGGCGTTCGCCATCAGCGAGAAGTACGGCATATCGAAGATGGACATCGCACGCTACTGCAACCGGCACGACCCGAAGATCAAGATCCGCAGCTGTCAGCTGGGCTGCTTTAAATGAGCCTTTTTCTTGAGGTAGTCCTCGCCGCCCGGGCTGTGGAGATGGTCACGTCGATCGCCCCGGCGATCGGCAGCGAACGGGTGCCGATCGGAGAGGCGCTCCACCGCGTGCTCGCGGAGGACGTGTCTGCCGAAAGCGACCTGCCCGGCTTCGACCGATCGGTGGTGGACGGGTATGCGGTCAGGGCATCGGACACGACCGGGTCCTCGGAGGCCCTGCCGGCCATGCTCTCCCTTGAAGGACGGATCGAGATGGGGCAGGCGCACGAAGGGAGGGTCGAGCCCGGACGCTGCCGGTACATCCCGACCGGCGGCGTCATGCCCGGGGGTGCGGACGCCGTCGCGATGATGGAGTACGCCGAGACGGTCGGGAACGAGGTGCTCGTCCACCGGGCGGTCGCACCCGGCGAGAACGTGCTCGGGTGCGACGAGGACTTCGCCGCGGGCGTCGTCGTCCTCCCGGCAGGGCGGCGGCTTTCGCCGCAGGACCTCGGGGTGCTCGCCGCTGCCGGCGTCGCCGGAGTGCCGGTGCGGCGGGTGCCGCGGGTCGGGATCATCTCCACCGGCAACGAGATCGTGCCGGTCGAGGCCGCCATCGCACCGGGGCGCGTGCGGGATGCAAACTCGTATCTCTGCGCCGGATTCGTGCAGGAGCAGGGGTGCGAGCCGCGCCTCTACGGGATCGTGCGGGACAGCCCGGACCTGCTGCGGCCAGTGCTGGAGGAGGCGGCCGCCGCCTGCGATTGCGTCCTGATCTCGGGCGGGAGTTCGAAGGACGTGCGCGACATGTCGGCAGGGGTGATCGGCGACCTGGGGGAGGTGCTCGTCCACGGCATCGCCATCGCCCCGGGAAAACCCACGATCATCGGGCGTGTCGGCGCGACGCCGGTGATCGGGCTGCCCGGCCACCCGGGATCGGCCTTCATCGTGCTCTTCGCCGTCGTCCGCCACCTGCTCGCAGCGATGACCGGCGCGCCGGTCCGCGCATGTCAGGTGCGGGCGCGGCTTGCCGCCAATATCCCGTCGGCAAAGGGGCGGGAGGACTATGTCCGCGTCCGCCTCGAAGACGGCGCCGCTATCCCGGTCTTCGGGAAGTCCGGCCTTCTCAACACCCTGGTGCAGAGCGACGGCGTCGTCGTCGTGCCTGCGACGCGCGAAGGACTCGAAACCGGCGAAGTGGTCGAGGTGGTCCTGTGGTGAAGCGCTACCTCGACCTGGTCTCTCTGGACCGGGCCCTGGAGATCCTCGGGGAGGCGTTTCAGAGCCGCGCCCGCACCGAACGGGTGCCCATCGAGGCGGCGGCCGGACGGGTGACCGCCGCCCCCATCTTCGCCAGGTTCTCAGTCCCGGCCATCCATATCTCGGCGATGGACGGGATCGCAGTGCGGAGCGCCGACACCCTGGGCGCCGGCGAGAGCCGGCCTATCGTTCTCCCCGACGCCGCGCGGGTGAACACCGGGAACATCGTACCGCCCGAATACGACGCCGTCGTGATGATCGAGGACGTCTGGCTCGACGACGGCGCCTATACGATCCGCAAAGCCGTCGCCCCGTGGCAGCATGTCCGCCCGGTCGGCGAGGATATCGGCGAGTCCGAGATGATCCTTCCTTCCCTGCACCTGATCCGCCCCCACGAGCTCGGGGCGCTCGCCTCGTACGGGGTGACCGAGGTGGAGGCGCTCGCCCTCTCGGCCGGGCTCGTTCCGACCGGGTCCGAGCTGGTGCCCGCGGGTGCCCGGCCAGGTCCGGGCCAGGCGGTGGAGAGTAACACCCTGATGGCGGCGGCGCACCTCCGCGCCCTCGGGGTGGAGGCACGCCGATACGGGATCGTGCCGGACGAGCCCGACCAGATCAGGACGGCGGTCCTGGCGGGCGTGCGCGACAACGACATCCTCATCGTCTCGGCGGGATCGTCGGCCGGCACCCGCGACTACGCCGCCTCCGTCATTGCCGAACTCGGGGAGGTGCTCGTCCACGGGGTGGCGATCAAACCGGCAAAACCGGTGATCGTCGGAAAGATCCAGGGCAAACCCGTGATCGGGCTGCCCGGCTACCCGCTTGCGGCCTTCACCGTGTTGCGGGAGATCGTCACCCCGCTCGTCGCCCGCTATGGTTTTCCGATCCCCGGGGTCGAGAGCGTCGACGCCGTCCTCACCACCACCCTCAACTCGGAGATCGGCACCGACGAGTTCGTCCTTCTCTCGGCAGGACGGATCGGCGGCCGCTGGGTCGCCGTACCCCAGTCCCGCGGCGCCGGCGTCCAGATGAGTGCCGTCCGGGCGAACGCCGTCATGACCATCCCGGCCGCAAAGGAGGGGGTCGAGGCCGGGGAGATCGTCAGGGCACGCCTAACGGTCCCGCGCCGGCAGGCCGGCGAGGCGGTGCTGGTCACCGGCAGCCACGACCCCTGCCTGGACCGTCTCGCCGATCTGGTCAGGCCCGGCGGCGTGGAGATCCATTCCACCCATATCGGGAGCATGGGCGGGCTTCTCACCCTGAAAAAGCGCCAGTGCCATGCCGCCCCGATGCACCTGCTCTCCCCCGACGGCGAGTATAACATCCCATTCCTGCAGAAGTACCTGCCCGGCGAGGATCTCGTCCTGGTCTGCGTCGCCGAACGCGAGCAGGGGCTCATCTCGCGGGGCGGCGCCACGCTCGACGATCTGCCGACCCTGCGGTATGCGAACCGGCAGAAAGGGTCGGGGACGCGGCTGCTCCTCGATTATCTCCTGAAAGAGCGCGGGATCGAGCCGGCCCTGATACGGGGCTATGACCGCGAGTTCACCACGCACCTCGGCGTCGCCCTCGCCGTCCGGTCGGGCGAGGCCGACTGCGGCATGGGCGTGTACTCGGCTGCACGGGCGCTCGGGCTGGAGTTTGCCCCGGTGACGACCGAACGCTACGAGCTGGCGGTGCACGCCGACACCCTCGACGACCCGCGGGTGCGGACCTGCGTCGACGCAATCGACTCGGATGCGTTCAGGCAGACGCTCCTGCGCATGGGCGGCTACCGGATCAGCGAGACAGGCGTGAGGCGCGTACTGCCATAAGCACCGCCTCTTCGGGGCCGGCGCACGGGAAGATGCCGTCGATCTTCCAGCCGCCCACCCCGAACACCGGTTTTTTCATCTTCAGGGCGAGGGCGATCTCCGAAAGCGTGCCGAACTTCCCCCCTATAGCGATCACCGCATCGGCCGAGCCGACGACGAGGGCGTTTCGCGCATGGCCGAGATTGCTCCGTATGACGACGTCGAGGTACGCGTTTTCGCCGCCGGTGCCCGGCAGGATCCCGACCGTCGTGCCGCCCGCCTCCTTCGCTCCCCTGCATGCGGCCTCCATCACGCCGCCGAGCCCGCCGCAGACGAGGGTTTCGTGGTTGCCGGCGATGAGATAGCCGGCGGTCTCTGCCGCTTCATACTCTTCGGGCGAGCATTCCCCCGCCCCGACGACCGCGATCTGCATGGAGGAGAGACGCGCACCGGAAGATTAAAACCGTGACGGTGATCTGCCGGCCGCGCACCCGATTGAAAAACTACTTTGTCTGTCACGACCCACCACACTACGCATGATTACCCGCCCCTGTGGGGGCGTGCAGAGGGATAGAGGTGAAGGAAGTCACCAGCAGTTATGATGCACGGGCGATCGAGGGCCGCGTCCAGGAGTTCTGGCGGGCGGCCGACACCTATGCTCAGGTAAAAGACCTGCGGCGTTCAGGCAGGCAGTTCTTCTTCGTAGACGGCCCCCCGTACACCACCGGCAACATCCACCTCGGAACGGCGTGGAACAAGATCATCAAGGACGCCATCCTCCGCCGGCACCGGATGTGCGGGAAGAACGTCGTCGAGCGGGCAGGCTACGATATGCACGGGCTGCCGATCGAGGTGCAGGTCGAACACCAGCTTGGTTTCACCTCGAAAAAAGATATCGAGACCTACGGGATCGACCGGTTCATCGACCGCTGCCGGGAGTTCGCCCTCGCCAACATGGCGGTGATGTCAGAGCAGTTCAGGGCGCTGGGCATCTGGCTCGACTTCGACAACCCGTACCAGACCCTCAAGAAGGAGTATATCGAGGCGGCGTGGTGGACCCTCGCGCAGGCCGAAAAGAACGGGATGCTCGAACGGGGCCACCGTGTGGTGAACTGGTGCCCGCGGTGCGAGACCGCCATCGCCGACTCCGAGGTGGAGTACGACGACGCCACCGATCCCTCCATCTACGTGAAGTTCCCGGTCAAAGGCGCCGACGACGAGTACCTGGTGATCTGGACCACGACGCCGTGGACCCTCCCGGCCAACGTCGCCGTCGCCGTCCACCCGGAGATCGTCTACGCCCTGGTCGCCGCCCGGAAAGACGGCGTCGAAGAGAGACTCTGGATCGCCGAGGCGCTCGTCGAGGAGGTGCTCAGGAAAGGACGGTACCAGGACTACGACGTCGTCAGAACGGTCGCTGGCGCCGACCTCGCCGGCACGGCGTACGGGTCCCCGCTTGCCGACGCCGTCCCGGCACAGAAGGAGATCGACCACCGCGTCGTTCTCGCCGATTACGTGGCCCTCGAAAACACCGGGCTCGTCCACACCGCTCCGGGCCACGGCTGGGACGACTACCTCACCGGGATCAAATACGACCTTCCGGTGCTCTGTCCTGTCGACGGCACCGGCCGGTTCACGACGCGGGGCGGGGCGTTCGCGGGGCTGTACGTGAAAGACCCGGCGACGAACCGCCAGGTCATGGACGCCCTCGGCGCGCACCTTCTCCATGAGGGGAAGATCACCCACCGGTACGGCCACTGCTGGCGGTGCAAGACCCCGATCATCTTCCGGGCCACCGAGCAGTGGTTCATCAAGGTCTCGGAGATCAGGGACACGCTCCTTGAAGAGGTCGGGAAGGTCACCTGGTACCCTGACTGGGCCGGCAGCGCCCGTTTCTACGACTGGGTCAGGGACGCCCGCGACTGGTGCATCTCGCGCCAGCGTTACTGGGGCATCCCGATCCCGGTCTGGCAGTGCGACACCTGCGACGCGAGACGGGTGATCGCAACCGTCGCCGAACTCGAAGAGGCGAGCGGGCAGGCGGTTCCCGACCCGCACCGTCCGTACGTCGACACGGTCACCGTCCCGTGCGCATGCGGCGGGACGATGCACCGGGTCTCCGACATCTTCGATGTCTGGTTCGACTCGGCCGTGGCCTCGTGGGCGACCCTCGGGTATCCCGGCAGAACCGAGGAGTTCGAGAAATACTGGCCTGCGGACTTCATCACCGAGGGGCAGGACCAGACCCGCGGCTGGTTCTACTCGCAGCTCGGCGCCTCGACGGTCGCCTTCGGCAGGGCGCCGTATAAATCGGTGTTGATGCACGGCTTCGCCCTCGACGCCGACGGGCGGAAGATGTCCAAGAGCCTGGGCAACGTCGTCGCCCCCGAAGAGGTGATCACGGCGTTCGGCGTGGACGTCCTCCGCCTGTACGTCCTCTCGGCGAACGCCCCCTGGGACGACCTGAAGTTCAACTGGGAAGGGGTGAAGACGGTCAACCGGGCCCTCAATATTCTCTGGAACGTCTACCGTTTTCCCCTGCCCTACATGGCCCTCGACCATTTCGAGCCGGCGAAAGGAAACGACGGCCGCTGGGACGAGACGGCCGTCGGGCGGACGCTCGCCGCAATGCCGGACGAGGACCGCTGGATCCTCTCGCGGGTCAACACCCTGGCCGCGGGGGTGGAGGCCGACTTCGCCGGGCTGAATCTCCACCGGGTCACCCGCGCCCTCGTCGCCTTCGTGCTCGAAGACCTGTCGCGGTGGTACCTCCAGATCGTCAGGCCCAGGATGTGGCTCGAAGAGGACGCACCCGAGAAACGCTACGCCTACGAGACGGTCTATTACGTGCTCCGCAGGCTCGTCTGTCTCCTTGCCCCGTTCACCCCGCATCTCGTCGAGGAGATCTACGGGAACCTGCGCTGCGAGGGCGATCCGGCGAGCGCTCATATGCTCGACTGGCCGACGGCCGACGCCGCCCTCATCGACACGCCCCTTGAGACGGCGATGGCGGTCGTCCGGGCCTTCGACGACGCCGTGGCCACGGCCCGGCAGGATGGAAAGCGGAAACTCCGCTGGCCGGTCGTCGAGGTCGTGGTCGCGACCGACGCGGCGACGGTGCGGGAGGCCGTCGCCAGGCTTTCGGCGCTCTGCGCCACCCGCGCCAACGCGAAAACGGTCACCGTCGTCGCCGGACGCTGGGAACGGATCGGCTGGAAGGCCGAGCCGGTGATGCGCGTGCTGGGCCCGCGGTTCGGGCGGGAGGCCCCGAAGGTGAAGCAGGCGATCGAGGGGGCCGACGGCAACGCCCTGAAGGCCGCCCTTGACGCCGACGGGACCGCAACCGTCGGGGACTGCGAGGTGACCCCGGAAATGGTGGCGTTCACCGAAGAACTGCCCGAAGGCGTCTTCGCGGCGGCGATGCCCGATGCCACCGTCTATGTCGACGTCACCCTCACGCCGGAGATCGAGGCCGAGGGCTATGCCCGCGAGGTGGTGCGCCGTCTTCAGGAGATGCGCCGACAACGCGACCTGAAGGTGGATGAGAATATTGCGGCCGAGATCGTGATCGGCGACGCGCGCGTCGCGGCGCTCGTCCGCGGCATGACCGGGCTCATCGGCGGCGAGGTGCGGGCCCGCTCACTTGCGGTCCGCGACGGCGCAGCCCTCCCGGGCGCATGGGAACTGACCGCAGAGTGGGAGGTCGAAGGCGTGCCAATGCTGATGGGCATCTCACGGGCCGAGAACTGAGAAGAGATAGGCCCGGCCCTCAGGGGTCGAGAAGAGCGGCAGGTCTTCGTCGGTCGTGACGCCGCGCCGCTGGACCGTGACCCGCTCCCGGGTCCGCGGGTTCACCCCCTCTTTTGTATAGACCCCATGCCTGACCAGGGTGCCGCGCCGCTGCCATGCCGGGGTCTCGTTGAGGTTGACGCCGCGCCCGAACATCATCTCGTGCATTTCCCCGGCCTTCATCCCCCGCAGGTCTGCGGCTGCTTCGCGGCCGGTACGCCCCTCCGTCACCAGGGCCGCCTGGCAGTAGGCGTTGATGTGGTTCCGCCACGCCTCGGCCTGGCGCATGGCGAGGTACTCGACGGCATATTCGGGCGTCGCGAGAACGACGCGGGCGTCGAAGGCGACGGGTTCGTCACAGTCGTATTCGAGGGTAAAGGCGCTCGCCGCATAGGAGGCGGCGATCGAATCGAGTTTTTCCACGCGTCCGCCGAAGGGGAGGACGGTGCAGTAGAGGTTGATCTCGTCGGAAAACGTATAGGCGAAGAGGGGATCGAGGCCGCTGTCGGCGAGCAGCCGCCTGCAGGTCCCGGTCATCGCCGCGTGGAACCGGGCGTCGAAGGGTTTATTACAGGTCCGGGTCAGTCGGTGAAAGGATCTGCCGTCGAGGCGGAGAAACACGGGGGGATAGATTGCAAGGGTCGAGAAGGTCTCGTGGCTCTCCATGGGTCCTGATCCCCGTCAGATGGTTTTTTCTTCCGTATCCTTCCGAAACGCCGTTGAAATGTGACGGACGATGATGATGTCCCCGACGGTTTTGATGATCCTGAAGGGGACGAGAAGACCGAGATGACCCTTGGGATCGGTGAGTTCGGGGTTTACCTTGCCCACCGCAAGGGCGTCGATCTTTTTTCCGTCGATATCAAGCAGAACGTCGTCGACCTCCCCGACAAAAATCGCCTTATCGGTGTATACGTTCATCCCAAAGAGCTCGGTGACCTGTGTCTTCATCACTATCGGTTCATAGTATAGACTATAAACGATAAAAAGCCTATCATTTCATATGAACGGATCCTTCAAGATCGGGCACTTATCCGGAATTCCTATCTATCTTCACTGGACTTTTCTGCTAGTGATCCCCCTGTTCGCATGGATCATCGGCAGCCAGATCCTCCCCACGACCGAGATGATCGCAGACCTCTTCGGCATCGAGATCACGATGACCCTCTTTGCCGGCGGAATTGCACCCTATATCATGGGGGCAGCGGTATCGCTCGGTCTTTTTGCCGGGGTGCTCGTCCACGAACTCGCCCATTCGATCGTGGCCCGTTCAAAGGGGATCAAGATCAATTCTATCACCCTCCTGATCTTCGGCGGCGTCGCCTCGATGGAGGAGGAACTGCCCGACCCGAAGGTCGAACTGCCGATGGCGCTCGCAGGACCGCTCACGAGCGGGGCGATCGGTTTTCTGTGCTGGGTCGTTGCCTATGCCGCCGCTGTCATGGCTGAAGGCGGGCAGATGAGCCCGGAGATCGCCGGCGTCGCGATCTTTTTCTTCGGCTACCTCGCCCTGCTGAACATCATTCTCTTCCTCTTTAATCTGCTTCCGGCCTTTCCGATGGACGGCGGGAGGGTGCTGCGGGCATGGCTCGCACAGAAGATGCCCCTCCATCAGGCGACGCAGATCGCCGCCGATGTCGGGCGGGGTTTTGCCGTCATCTTCGGCATCTTCGGGTTTTTCGTCTTGAACCCGATCCTCCTCCTCATCGCCTTTTTCATCTACATCGGGGCGAATCAGGAGGCGACGATGGTCCGCTACAATTTCCTGCTCCAGGACGTGACGGTCGGCGACGTAATGACCGCCCCGGTCCAGACCGTCCGGCCGGATACGCCGGTTCCCGAGGTGATGAAGATGATGTACGAGACCAAGCACCTCGGTTTTCCGGTCGCGGACCGGAACGGCCTGGTCGGGATGATCACCCTCGGCGATATCCATACGGCGCCTGAGATCGACCGCGAGGCGATGCAGGTGCGCGACCTGATGGTGAAGAACGTCGTCACCCTTGCACCATCGGCCCCGCTCGCCGAGGCGCTGAAGATCATGTCCCGGACCGGGATCGGCCGGATACCGGTGAAGCAGGACGAGGAGCTGGTAGGGATCGTCACCAGAAGCGATATCATGACGACGCTGGAGATCAAGGAGGCGTGAGGGGGGATCGCCTCCTGTTCACAATTCTTTTTCTGTTTTTTTCGGTCGGGTCATGAACCGGCACTGGCGTCGGGGGTAGATCCCACCTGCCACTCCCGGTCATCGACCCGGACGATTGCAGGAGTGATATTCTGTGAAAGGCGATCGGAGTAGAAATCGACGGTGATCGGTTCTGGACCGCGGTCAGAGTGATCTGATACCGAAAGAAGCAAGAGATGTACATCTCGTTCTTCCGGACCGCACCCTGCTGGCAATCAACGGGACCGACAGATGAGGTCCGAAGCATCCACACGTTTTTTCAGGGTCAGGATCGCTGATCCAGAATACGTGGAGGGGGGGGAGTTGTCCTCAGATGGGCTTTGTTCAGTTCCTCAACGACGGCACCACCTCTGATCGCCTGAACCGCTTTCGTGAGGTTACGAAGTACCTGAAATAATCCCGAAGAGGGGGATCTCCCCCCTCAGTTCAGGGCTGCGACCCCGTCCGCCCAGGTCTCGACGACCGCGAGGATGGCGTCGTCCTCGTACGAGGTGACCCGCACG
>JASGMW010000058.1 GCA_030156225.1 Methanofollis sp. | reverse complement strand
GGTCAGGAACCGCACGAGGGCAGAGATGCCCCCGACGAACGTCACCAGTGCAGTGGCCAGAAGAATCCTGATCCTGGCGCCGTCGTGCCGGTCCAGAAGTGCACGCCCCTCGGGCGTGAGTGCGTAATAGACCCAGGCGTGCCCGTCGTCTTCAACAGAGACAAAGCCGGAATCGACGAGCATGTGCAGGTGATGGTGAACCGTGGACTTCGTCAGATCGAGCCTGTTCGCCAGTTCGGCAATCGTCATCCGACGTACGTTCAGGTCTTTCAGCATCCTGAGCCTGGTGTCGGATGCAAGAACCGCAAACCTATTTTTCGTCAGGACGACGTCGACCTGATCCATCAAGCAATTGATGTGATTGATGTAATTAAACCATTCCGTCGTCTTCCTGCACCCGGGTCGGCGGCCATTAACCCTGCTGTACGAGGGGCCGGGATCGTGCGTGCAGAATGAGGTGCCCGGCCTCCCGTGGGATACCCTTTCCGGACATCCGCAACATCACCAGTATTCAACAATATATATAGATGTTCTGAGCAGATCGTTTACGCGTCTGCCGATTGATAAACGATCTGCTCACAAAGGTTAAGACCCCGGACACAAGAATCGATCACGATCCTCCATGCATGCGGAAAAAATTGCCGCCGCGCTACTCCTCGCCCCCGGCGAGGCGGGCTCCGCCGACCTGACAGGCATGGGCGTCTCCCCGGGAAGGGCATCGGCCGCAACATATATCTGTGATGACAACCAAACCACGGGTTGTCTCCGGGCAGACGAGGGGTCGGGTCGTAAATGAAAAACACCCGGCCTCTCGGGGGACACCTGTTCTGGCATCCTTCGAGGTTTTACGATCACAGACAGCCCGACGAGCCCCTGCCGTCCGGATTCCGGACAGAGTGTTCACAGGCCGAAAAAAGGTTATTCCGGGACGCACCCGCCGTACGCCCGCTCCTCCAGCGCCGCGTCGACGAGCACGAGGGCAAGCATCGCCTCCGCCACCGGCACCAGCCTGAAGGCGATGCAGGGATCGTGCCGTCCGCCGATCGAGATCTCGCGTTCGGCGCCGGCCGTATCGACGGTGCGCTGGAGAAGGGCGATCGAGGGCGTCGGCTTCACCGCCAGGCGAACGACGATCTCCTGGCCCGTCGAGATCCCGCCCAGGACGCCGCCCGCGTGGTTGGAAAGAAAACCCGTCCGGTCCATACCGTCGTTGTTCTCCGAACCATAGAGGCGGGCGGCGCCGAAGCCCTCCCCGATCTCGACGCCCTTCACGGCCCCGATCCCCATCATGGCCCCGGCGATCGCGGCGTCGAGTTTGCCGAAGACCGGACTGCCGAGACCGGCGGGCACGCCCGCGGCTCTGACTTCGACGATCCCGCCGACCGAATCGCCGCGTGCCCTGGCTGCCGCGACCTCCTCCTCAAAGCGGCCAGGATCGGAGACGCCGCGGACCGAGAGGACCGAACCCGAGACAGAGATGCCGAAGCCGCCGAGCACCCGCACGGCGACCGCACCGGCCGCCACCCGCGCCGCCGTCTCCCGGCCGGAACTCCGGCCGCCGCCCCGGTGGTCGCGGAGACCGTATTTTTGCAGATAGGAGTAGTCGGCATGGCCCGGCCTGAAGACGTCCCTGAGCGCCTCGTAATCTCCGCTCCGAACGTCCCGGTTCCTGATCAGGAGGGCGATCGGGGTGCCGGCCGTCAGCCCTTCGAAGACGCCGGAGAGGATCTCCACCTCGTCCGACTCGGCACGCGGCGAGGAGAGGGGGCCGCCCGGTTTCCTGCGGTCGAGAAAGGGCTGGATGTCAGACGCCGAGAGGGAGATCCCGGACGGGCAGCCGTCGACGACGGCGCCGATCGCCGGACCGTGGCTCTCGCCGAAGGTCGTGACCCGGAAAAACCGTCCTGAGGTGTTCATATGCCGAGCGCCTCCCTCACGGTTTCGGGCCCGACCGCGATGCCGGTCATATGAAGAAACTGTTCGCAGGCCTGATAGACAAACATCTCGGTGCCCGGGATGGTGCGGCAGCCGCGGGCCGCAGCCGCCCGCAGGAGCGGGGTCTCCGCCGGGGTGTAGACGAGATCGAAGACGGTCATCGAGGGGTCGAGATCTGGGGGAGAGAGCAGGGAGCGGGCGTCCCCCTCCATCCCGACCGGCGTGGCATGGACGACGATCTCCGGACCGATCGCACCGAAATCGCGGAGCGACCCTGAGGCGCAGCCGAAACGGGAGGCGAGCGCCGCCGCGGCGTCTGCATTCCTGGCGAGCACCGTCGTCTCGCACCCGAGATCCAGAAGGGCGTAGACGGCCGCAGACGCCGCGCCGCCGGCGCCCAGAACGACGGCCCGGCCGGGAGGAACACCTTCGAGAGGACGCCTGACGCCGATCCAGTCGGTGTTCGAGGCCGAGACCTCGCCGCACCTGAGGAAAAGGGTGTTGGCGGCGCCGATCGCTTCGGCATGGGGATCGGCCCGATCGGCCGCCAGAAAGGCCGCCTCCTTGTGCGGGATCGTCACCGAAAGCCCCTGCACGCCGAGTGCCTGCGCTCCGGCAAGGATCGTGTCGAAATCAGGATGCCCGAGCCAGGTATACCGCGCGTCGATCCCGTAGCGCTCGAAGAGAGCGTTCCAGAGCGCCGGACTCCTGCTGTGGAGACAGGGGTTGCCGCAGATCGCATAGAGGCGGGTTGCGTTCCCCAGAGCGGCGAGCCGTTCGGCCTCGCCTTCGGGCATCTGGAACCGGGCGAAGGCCGCGGGGTCACGCCGCCGCCCGTCGAGGAGGGCGAGCAGCGCCTCGACGACCTCGCCGGGCTGATGGGCGCCGGTATCGACGCAGAAATCGGCCGCTCTCCGATAAAACGGCCGGCGCATTGCAAGAAGGGCCCGAACCTCGTCCTCGGGAGAGAGGCCGGTCAGGGGCGGGCGGGCCGAGCCGCCGATCCGCCCGCAGATCGTCTCAGCAGACGCTTCGAGCAGCAGCACCGTCCCGCCTTTTCTGAGGGCGGCGACATTCGCCGGGTCGAGCACCGCACCGCCGCCGGTGCTGACGACGCCGGAAAAATCGGCGAGCCCGGCGATCGCCTCGCGCTCCGCGGCCCTGAACCCGGCCTCCCCGGACGCCGCAAACAGCTCGCGCACCGACATCCCGGTGCGGCGTTCGATCGCCTCGTCGGTGTCGACGAAGGGCAGGCCGAGACAGCCGGCGAGCATGCGGCCGAACATCGTCTTTCCGGTCCCGCGGTACCCGGTCAGCACCACCTTCATAAAAGACCCGCCCCCCGGAGCGTCTTCCAGAACCCTGGAAACGACTTGTCCACGCAGCCGGCGTCGAGAATGCGCATCCCGCCGGCGCCGAGGCCAATCACCGCGGCGCTCATCGCCGTGCGGTGGTCGTTTGCCGGGTCAACCGTCGCACCGTGCAGGGGGCCAGGCGTGACGACGACGGCATCCTGCTCCACCGTCACCCGGGCGCCGACGCTGCCGAGCACCCGTGCGATCGCCGCGATCCTGTCGCTCTCCTTGTACCGCAGGTGGGCGATGCCGGTGATCCGCGTCGGCCCGCGCGCGAAGGCGGCGACGGCCGCAAGGGTCTGGACAGTGTCTGGCGCCGCGGCCATGTCCACCTCGATCCCGTCGAGGCGGCCGTCTGATTCAAGGACGATCCCGTCCTTTTCTCTCCAGACGGAGGCGCCCATCGCCTCCAGCGCCCCGACGAAGAGGCGGTCGCCCTGGAGAGAGGCGGGATCGAGATGCTCGACGACCGCCTGGCCGCCGCAGACCGCGGCAACCGCAAAGAAATACGACGCCGAAGACCAGTCGCCCTCGACCGCATAGGTGCGGGCGTGGTAGGCGCCTGGCGGCACCGCAAAGCGCCCGCCGTCACGGCCGACCCGGACGCCGAACGCGGCCATCACCGCCGTCGTCAGGTCGAGGTACGGGGCCGAGACCGGCGGTCGGGTGAGGGCGAGGTCGAGCCCCTCCTCCCAGCAGGGGGCGGCCATGAGCAGGGAAGAGATGAACTGGCTCGATATATCGCCCCTGATCGTCGCGGCGCCGCCCCGGACCGGGCCGCGGACGGCGATCGGCGGGTAGCCGGAGCGTCCCGGGTAGACGACGCTCCCGCCGAGGGCGGCGATCGCATCGCCGAGCGGGCCGACCGGACGCTCCTGCATCCGGGCGCTCCCGGTCAGGGTGACGGGAAAGGGGGAGAGGGTCGCGACCCCCGCAAGCAGGCGCAGGCTCGTGCCGGCGTTCCGCAGGTCGAGGACGACCGGACTGTCGGTCGGGAACCGGCCGCCGCAGCCCCTGACCGAGAGGCCGCCGGCGCTCGCCTCCACCGCAACCCCGCAGGCCTCCAGGCCCCTCCCGGTGAGAACGGTATCTTCAGCGACCAGCGGACGCAGAATTTCCGAGACCCCATCGGCGAGGGCGGCGGCGACAAGAGCGCGATGGGTGAGGCTCTTCGAGGGCGGGGCCGCAACGCGGATATCCACGTCCGAACGCCGCGAAAGGCTCACCTCCACCCGCCCGCCTCCAGACAGGGGTAGCACCCGAAGGTCTTCACGTCGGCGAGATCGGCGAGGTTTTCAAGCGCCTCCTGCCATTGCGGCACCGACTCGCCGTCGAGGAAAAAGACGTACCGCCCGATCCCCCGCTTCGCCGGACGGGACTCGATCCTGGTGAGGTTGATGCCCGGCCGCGCGAATACTGCAAGGAGATCGGCGAGCAGGCCGGTCCGGTCGGTCCGCGGATCGAGAAGGACCGAGCACTTGACGGCATCGCCTCCCGCGTACGGCGTGCGCGAGACGACCACGAACCTGGTGGTGTTGTCCTCGGCGTCCTGCACGTTCGACTCGACGATCGGGACGCCCGAACGCATGGCCGCCTCCCTGGTCGTGATCGCCGCGGCCCTGGTGCCCGGCAGGACCGCCCGTGCGCTCGCCGCATTCGAGGCGGTGTGGATCACCGCCACGCCGAGGGCGTCGGTCAGGCGGGAGCACTGCTCGTGGGTCTGGGGATGGGCGTAGAGCACGTTGATCTCCTCTTTTTTCACGAACGATGCGAGGTGATGACGGACCGGGAGGTAGGCCTCACCGGTGATGAAGACCTGATGCGCCGCGAGCCCGTCGAGGGTGGGGCCGACGCCCCCGGCCTCGCTGTTCTCGATCGGGACGAGCCCGTCGCCCTTTCCTGCGGCGACGTGCGCAAAGACCGCACCGATCGTCGGGAGGAGGACGACCTCGTCGGCCAGGCGTACGGCAAGGGTATGGGAGAACGTCCCTTCGGGACCGAGGGCGGCGAGCGTCACCGATCTGCCAGGCATCGCACCAGCGCCTCCGAGTCTTCGGTCGCCCGCGGAATATAGGTCCTGAAGAATGCGGCGTCCTCGCGGAAAATATCTCCGAACGCCCCCCCGTCGCCTCCCTCCACCGCCCGCCTGAGTTCCCCGGCGGCCTCTTCGAAAGCGGCGAGGACGCCCGGCACCGCAGGGTTCTCCCTGAGGATCGGGCCGTACAGGTCGGGGTCCTGCCCCAGGATCCGGCCGACGAGGGCGGTCTCGATCCGGTAGACCGGGCTCATGGCGGCGAGCAGGGCGTCGAGGTCGACGCCGAGGCGGCGCACCGTCCCGGCGACCGTGAGAGTCGCAAAATGCGCGAGCCCCTGCACCACCGCCATCAACCGGTCGTGCTCGGCCGGGTCCATGACCGCGATCGCCGCTCCGGCCGCCCTGAAGATCCCGACGATCTCTTCGGTCCGTTCGGGAGAGATCCTCACCGGGCAGGCGATGATCGTCTGCCCGCGCAGAGAGGGGACCGACGGGCCGAACATCGGGTGCAGCCCGAGAACAGACGCGTTCGTCTCCAGCATCGCCTGCACCGGCGCGACCTTCAGCGAGGTGAAATCGCAGAGCACCTGCCCGGCGCGAAGAAACGGGGCGATCCCGCGGATCACCCCGGCCGTGCTCATGATGGGCACCGAGACGATGACGACGTCGCACGTCCTGGCGAGGTCGGCGTTCGACAGAGAGGTGCGCCGGCCCGAGACCGACACCCGGTGCCCGGCCTCCTCGAATACCCGGACGAAAAAGGCGCCCATGCCCCCGGTGCCGCCGATGATCCCGATATGCATCCTCAGGTCTCCGTGATCGTCTCTTCGACCGCCATGCCGAAGTGGCGGCCCTTCGCCATCGCGCACCCCATGACAGTGTCGCCCTCCTCCAGGGCGGCGACCGAGACCGGCCCCTGCTCGCCCATCAGCCTGACAGTCTCCGCGTTCTGGAGGACGAGCCCCACCTTCGCATCCCCGGCCGCCGCCTCGACCAGAAGAAGGGGGCGGCGCTCGATCTTCACCCGGCCGACTGCGGCCTCCTCGGTGGCCCCGGTCGCATCGGCAACCAGAACGGCGTCTCCGGCCCGCACCTCAGAGAGGTACGAGGTGCGCCCATCAGGGCGGAGCAGGTAGGCGTGGACCGCCCCGGCATTCACCCGGAAGGGCCTCGGGGCGACGTACGGGTTCTCCGCGGTCTCGGCGAGGACGAGCAGGAACCCGGAGGAGGTGTTGCCCACCAGCATCCCCTCCCCTTCGGCCAGAAGAGAGCAGGTGTCGATGCAGGCGCGGTCGCCCATCCCGATCCGGCGCACGGCCGTGACGGTGAAGGGGACGATCCCGACGCCCCGGCTCTCCGCCTGCACGACGGCGGCGACCCGGCCGATCTCCAGGGGGTCGTCGGTGCGGAGAAGCACGCCGGCGACGCCCTTTTCGAGGATACCGAGAGCGAGCCCGGCCTCCTCCGCGTTTCCGACGACGGCGACCACGCGGTCGGACGCCGCCACCAGATTTTCGAGCGGAATGATCGTCCAGTCTGAGGTGGAGACGACCAGGATCGCCCGGCCCGCATCCGGCAGCGGCGACTCAGGCGTCACCTGGGCGAAGACGACGTCGGTCCCCGGCACCAGATCACCGTCCGGCGCGATCGTTGCGATCCTGCCGAGGGCCCGAGCGTCGGCGGCCGCATCGACGACGAGCGCCTGCGCCCCGGCCTCGATCGCCGCCGTGGCGATCTCCTTGCTCCAGGGCCGCACATCCACCCAGAACCGTTTCATGGATCCTCCAGGGCGATCTGCGGGGCGGCCCCGTCATGGACCACCCGGCAGAGGGCACGGACGAACGGTGCCGGCTCTTCCCGCTGGAAGGCGTTCCGGCCGATACAGACCCCGGACGCACCTGCCGTGACGGCGTCGCTGATCGCCGACAGGGTGGCGATATCGCCGGTCTTCTCCCCGCCCGCGACGAGCACCGGCACCGAGCAGGCGGCAGTGATCTCGGCGAACGAGACCGGATCGCCGGTGTAGCTGGTCTTGATCAGGTCAGCGCCGAGTTCTTCGGCCACCCTGACGCAGTGGCCGACGGCCTGCGGAGAGCGGGGATCGATCCCCTTGCCCCGCGGGTAGATCATGATCAGGAGCGGCATCCCCCATCGGGTGCACTCCTTCGAGACCTCGCCGGCCGCCTCGATCATCCGCGATTCGTGCGGCGCCCCCAGGTTGATGTGGATCGAGACCGCATCGGCGCCGAGGGCGACCGCCTCCTCCACGGTGCAGACGAGCACCTTGTCGTCCGGGTCCGGGTTGAGCGAGGTCGAGGCCGAGAGGTGCACGATCAGGCCGATATCCCTGCCCTGGCCCCGATGCCCGGCCTTCACCATGCCCTTGTGCATCACGATCGCGTTCGCGCCCCCGTCCGAGACCGCGGCAACCGCCTCTGGCATCCGCCGCAGCCCCTCGATCTGGCCCAGGGTGAAGCCGTGGTCCATCGGCACGATGACCGTCCGGCCCGTGTTCCGGTCCATGATCCGCTCCAGACGGATCGCCTTTCCGATCATTTCGTCATCTCCAGCGCCTCGTCCGCACTCCGCCCGCCGTGCACGATCGCCGCTGCAGCCCTGATGAAACAGTCGGGGTGCGGGTGCTGGAAGGCGTTTCTTCCGATGGAGATCCCGGCAGCGCCGCCCTCCATCGCCCCCTCGATCAGCCGGAGCGTCGAGAGGTCGTCGGTCTTCGAGCCGCCGGCGACGACCACCGGCACCGGACAGCCCCGCGTCACCTCGCGGAACGAGTCGGGGTCTCCGGTGTAGATGGTCTTGACGATATCGGCGCCGAGTTCCGCACCCGTCCGGGCGGCGAGACTGACCGCCGCGACATCCTTCTCGTCGGCGATCTTCGCACCCCGCGGGTACATCATCGCCAGCAGGGGCATCCCCCACTCCATGCAATCCACGCCGATCCTGCCGAGGTCGGCCAGCATCCGCGCCTCAGAGTCGGCCCCGATATTGATATGGACCGAGACGGCGTCGGCGCCCATCTTCAGGGCGTTGGGCACGGTGTTCACGATCACCTTATCGTTCGGGTCGGGCCCGAGGCTCGTGGAGGCCGAGAGATGAAGAATGAGCCCCACGTCCTGCCCGCCCTGGCGGTGGCCGTAGAGGGCGAGGCCCATATGGCCGAGCACGGCGTTCGCTCCGCCGCCCGCGACGAGGTCGACGGTCCTTCCCATGTCGATGAGTCCGGGCATGGGCCCTGCCGTCACACCGTGATCCATCGGTACGATGATCGTCTTTCCGGTGTTCCGGTCCATGATACGTTCCATCCTGATCTGTTTTCCTCTCATGATCAACTCCTCCCCGGCGGCATGCGATACTGCGGGGACGTTTAAAAGAGATAAAAATAGCTAAAAGAGAAACCGTAGAGTGCAACCGCTCCGTGAGCGATGTTCAGAGAAGCAGCGCCTGCGTGATGCGGATCGACCGGGCTAGTGAAGATAAAAGCATTCACTGGCGAAAAAACATTCACCACACATTACGGATACATTGGCGCCATCCCTATATAATGGGTGCGTAACACACCCGGCAGAAAAAAAAGAATTGCTTCTTCGCCGCAGACGCGTTCCTGATCAGGTCGTCGCCGAAGACCGGGGAGAGCCTGCGGACGCGTCGGGCAAAAGTTCTGTTCCTCCCCGCGGGCACAATCACAGGGCCCGGTTCACGCCTTCCTCATCACGACCCAGACGCCCGACTCATCCCTCACGACCTCGCCCTCGACGCCGTCGATCCCGACAAGCGCCTGTCGAAACCGTTCAATCGTCTCCGGGGACATGTTCTTTTCGTACCGTTTCTCCCAGTCCGGGTCTCTGGCGATCATCGCCGCCACGATCCGGTCCCAGAGTTCGGCGTTCCCGAAGCCGCCGCCGATGAAGGTCATGCCGCCGGGCCTGAGGATCCGGGCCGCCTCGCTGAAGGCGGTGTGCAGATCATCCCAGAAATAGATCGAGCCGCGGCTGACCACGAGATCGACCGAACCGTCAGGGAGAGGGATGGTGCCGACGTCATGGGAGAGCAGGACGATCCTCTCCGCAAGACCGGCTTCCGCGATGTTTTTCCGTGCGATTGCCTGCGCCTCCTCAGAATGGTCGAGGGCGTAGACCTGCATCTCCGAGGCCTCCGCCACGGCGATCGCAAGGTGGCCGGGGCCGCTCCCCAGGTCGATGCAGACCCCGTCCCGCCGCCCGAACCGGTCGAGAAAATACGCCGCGAGCACCGGATAGATCGGGGCGAAGATGGTGCGCGCGATCCTGTCCATGCCTTCCGCTCTTTCCTTCTCGGAACGCTGTTTTTTTTTCACGAATATCATCGTTCACCAGAACCATTTTACGCGTCGTTCGCCTTAAAAGCAGCGATCCGAGCCTGTATCTCCGCATCGTCCCGTCGCATCGCATCGAGGTCCGGGTCTCCGTCCCGATAATGGGAGAGCAGAAGATCGAAGTAGCCCGCGGTCTCTTCCAGGAACTCCTTCTTGACCCGCATCTCGACCTCGTCGTCGCCGACGATCCCCTTCACCGAGATGAAACCGGGTTTGTCGAAGACGAAGGGCACCATCCGCATCCCCTCTCTGATCTGCACGTCGCCGAACGCGGCGAGATAGCGCACGAACGCCATCGTGACCGGCTCGTCGAGGACGAGGTCGTCCCGCGTCGATCCGTCGTTGCAGAACTTATGCAAATTCGATTTTTTTATCAACACTTCCCGCCACCTCCAGGATGTATTCGGCCGCTTTTCTGCATTCTTCTTCGGTATTCAGATACGACAGGCTTGCCCGCACGCTTTCCTCCCCGCCGGGTATCCGCTGGTGAATGAGCGGGGCGCAGTGGAGGCCGGGTCTCGTGATCACGCCATAGCCCCTCCCCAGGATCCTGGAGACCGTGTTGCAGTGCATGCCCTCGATGTTGAAGAGGACGACCGGGAGATCGGGGTCTTTGGTGTACAGGAGGATGCCGGGCTGCGACCTGATCGCATCGATGAGAACGCGGGTCGTCGCCATGGTGGACCGCGCCGCCTCGCCGATCCCGACCGATTCGACGAATCGTATCCCTGCAAGAAGGGAGACGATCCCGGGATGGTTCGGCGTCCCGACCTCGAACTTCATGGGCATCTCCGGGGTCTGGAGCGGGTACTTCGAGTTGACGCCGGTTCCCCCCTGCCTGATGGGATCGACCTGTTCGGGGTCGGCGAGATAGAGGCCGCCGATGCCGGGCAGGCCGAAAAGGGCCTTGTGCCCGGTGAAGGCGAGGGCGTCGACCGGGACGGTCGAGAGATCGATCGGGATCTGGCCTGCGGTCTGGGCGGCGTCGACGCAGAAAAAGATGCCGCGGTCCTTCAGGAACGCCCCGATCGAACCGATATCCTGGACCGTACCGAGGACATTGCTCCCGTGCGTCATCACGACCATCCCGGTCTCTTCCCTGACCGCCTGCCTGATCGCATCGACCGACACCCGACCGTCGGTCGACGGCACGATGGTCAGGGAGATCTTCTTCCCGGCTTCGAGCGTTCGGAGCGGCCTGAGAACGGAGTTGTGTTCGAGGTCGGTGGTGACCACGTGGATCGGTCTGTCCTGCCGTTTTACAAAACCCTGGATGGCGACATTCAACGAATCGGTCGCGTTCTGCGTGAAGACGAAGTGCTCGGGCGGGCCGGCCCTGAAGAAACGGGCGAGGGCGTCGCGCGTCAGGGAGAGATAGTCCGTCTGCCCGGGAACAGAACTCCGCCCTTCCTCGTAGTACGGGAGGCGCAGGGATTCTTCGACCGCCTGCATCACCGGCCCGGGTTTCGGCCAGGTGGTGGCGGCGTTGTTCAGGTAGATGATGTCATCCATCGTCCTTCTCCGAGTTTTTGGCCGGTAAATGATAATAATGTATTTATCCGGCGTTTCAACAGATATTTATTAACCGGGAGCAAAACCAGAGGAACGATGGTCCAGACGACCGAATACGACGCCATAGACTGGAACGAGGTCTGGCGGCAGAGGATGCAGACGAACAACGCCCTGAAACAGAGCAGGGGCTGCTCGTACTTCTGGAACAGCAGGAAAAAAGCGGAGGCATTCGCCGCATCCTCCGAAGAAGAGGACTGCAGCCGGATCAGGTGGGTGATCGCCGCACTCCCGGTCACCCCCTCCTCGCGTGTCCTGGATATCGGGGCCGGGACAGGCGCGATCGCCGTCCCCCTCTCCTCACAGGTCGCCGGGGTCACGGCGGTCGAGCCGTCGCCGGCGATGCGTCGGGTGCTGGAAGCGACCGCCAGAGAACAGGGGATCGCGAACATCTCCCTTGTCGGCAAACACTGGGAGGAGATCGGGGCCGGAGACCTCGCCCCGCCCTACGACGTCGTCTTCGCCTCTTTTTCGCTCGGCATGCCCGACCTGAAAGACGCCGTCGAGAAGATGAACGAGGTCTGCTCCGGGACGGTGGCTCTCTTCCATTTCGCCGGCCTCCCGTACTGGGAGCAGATGATGCTGGAGATCTGGCCGGCCCTCCACGGCACGACCTATCTGCCCGGCCCGAAGATCGACGTGGTCTTCAACCTCCTCTACAGGATGGGGATCTACCCGGACGTGGCAGTGTCGCCCCAGATCCACACGCTCAGGTTCGCCGATCTCGATGCCGCCTGCGAGGCGCTGAAAGGGCGGTTTCTTGTCGAGACGCCTGAACAGGAGCGCACGTTCAGGGAGTACCTCGCGGGCAGGCTCACACCCGCCGATGGGGGGTGCGTCCTGAGCACGCCGGTCCACCGGGCGCGGCTGAGCTGGCAGGTCTCCTGAGAGAGAGTTGGATTTTTTCTAATGACGGAGCGGGAAGAACGTGAGTCCCATTTCATCTCTCTTTCGATCAGGTCGCCGAAAAAAATCGACCGGCTCAACGAATCTCACGCTGTTCTTCCGGTGATCAGACGTGCCGGCGCCAGGCCCGAAACGTCACTCTTCGATGGGGCACTGCGCGACGTACTCGAGATTGAACTTGTAGAAGTGCGTGTAACCGCAGTTCCGGCACCTGGTCGTGAACTGGCTGCAGCCGATGACCAGATCGTGCGGCCCCTCGACGCCGCAGTTCTTGCACGGTGCGACCGTCGCAAGGTTCCAGACATCGTAACAGCTGATCGGCGTATAGGTGCCTGCCGCCCTGACATCCTCCACCCGCGGGATAAAGACCCGCGTCGCCCCGCAGTTCGCGCACGCCACCTGCGCCTGCGACGAGACCGCCTTGATCACCTGGTCGGCCTCCTGACGGCAGTGATAACAGGAGGTCCGATACTTTGTAAAAACGAACCGTTCAGCCATGTATTCCCCTCGTAATTCGATCTTCATATAGTTACCCCGCCCCGGCCCCGGCCATAAAATGGAAGAATCGGCGGAGATCTCCGATATAGCCGGCATATTTTTTAAATAACATAATAAAACCCATTAAATGATTCGAATCAAAAATAGAAAAGTAGATTAATTGATTTATTAAAGTAATTTATTATCCTGAACCGCCACCATAGAGTGATGATAAAAATGACATCGGAGAAATCAGAAAAAATGGAAGATACTCTTCAGCGCGCCCTTGACGGGGATTTTTCAGCACGGGTTAAGATCGATCTCCTTGCAGAGGAACAGAAATCCCTCGGCGAAATGGTCAATACCGCTATCGAGAGAATGGCAGAGGCTCAAAAACTCAAAAAACGGGCCGACGCCTTCGTGCAATTCAATCCCCAGGCGATCGCCGTGCTCGCACCGGACAAGCACCGCCTCGACCTCAACAAGCAGTACGAGAAGGCATGGCGCGGATCCTACGACGAACTGATGGCG